>NZ_DBOUKL010000053.1:0-20538 GCF_059755995.1 Thermosphaera sp.
ATCTATCTCCTCAATCCTCTTTCGTTTCAGCGCGGCATCGCCGTCGTGACCCGGCTCGTCCGGGCCTTTCAAATGCACGTAGACTATGTCGGATTTTTCAAGAGCCTCAAACGTCTTCTCAAGCCTAATCTTGTAATCAATCTCTGGCCTACCGGTTGGGGGATCCATAACGATTGTTTCCGCACCAAATGCACGACCAATACCTATTTCGACAGGCATTTCTGCGAGCACCGTGAACCTCCTCCCGTATTTTTCACCTAAAGGTGTTGCTCTCGGGAACGAGCCCCCTGCATCCCTCAACAGTAACGCGTTAGCTGGAGGAAGCCCTCGTTTAACCCTCTCCTTGTTCACAGGATGAGTGTCAAGGATTTCTATGGATTTCTTCATGAACAAGTTAGCGAGTTCAGCGGTAGCCCTTGCTTCCTCCGAATTCTCCAATGGCTCTATCTCCTTAAGGAATGGATTGAAAGACTGGTTCGCGATGCTGACCAACCCCACTCTCTTGTAGGCTGGATCATTGTTATCCACCATAGGCGATAGCCTGCGGGTCCTACTGCCAATCACAACCACTGCCCTGTGACCAATCGTTGCAATCACTCTAACATATCCATCATACTTTTCCAGCTCCATCTTATCAAGAGCCTCGGCAAGCTTACGGGCCTCTTCAGTTTTCAAGCTCCTACCAACTCTTCTATCAATAATTCTTAGCGAAGAAGAATCTACCGTTGCAAAATTAGCCCTGAAGGCTACCTCATACCCTTCCTTAATCGGTATTCCCGCTCCTAATGCTTCCAGAGGGCCTCTACCAGTGTATACTTCGTGAGGATCGTACCCTAATAGCGAGATAACGGCTTCGTCACTCTCCGGTGCAACCCCTTTCCCCACCGTATACATCAACCCGCACTTAGAATTGGAGGCTATGAAGTCTAAACCGGGTTTTTCAGCAGATTCAAGCGTCGTAACAGGATCTGACAGCCTGTCGCCCATGCCATCGAGTACAAGGTATATTAATTTTAAGTTGAAACCCATGTTGCCACCCAAATAGATAATCATTTGGCAAGGTAAAAATACTATTCAAGCACGGATTTGTTAGAATAATAGAAAACCACCTGAGTCACCGAATTCTCCGCGACTTAGATGCCTGGAGCACTTTCTTATCTTAGAGCTGTGCATGGTTACCTGGCTTATTGGGAGAAGGCCGGGTTTCCTTAGTCAAATCACGATTTTAATCCTAGCAGAGGCTTCATCCTCACCTTTCCCAACGCGTTTTTCGAAGCGTCCTCCTTTATGCCTTTTTAACATGCTGGATGGGAAAGGTTAAGAGGTATTTCTAGAAGCTAGAAGGAAATTATTAAATTGATTGTTGAATTAGTTTTAAACATTGGTGTGTATATGCCGGAGTACGCGATCCTTACAAGAAATCTGACAAAAATCTACAGGGGCGGAAACATCGGTGTTAACTCTCTGACTTTTACTGTTGAAGAAGGAGAGATATATGGGCTAATAGGGCCGAATGGAAGCGGTAAGACAACTACTTTGAGAATAATTGCGACGCTTTTAAAGCCTACCAGGGGAGAGGTATACGTGTACGGGATTGACGTGGTTAAAAACCCTTTAGAAGCCCGGAGGCTCATGAACTATCTCCCCGAGGAAGCTGGGGCTTACAGGGATCTGTCAGGCTTGGATTTCATCAGGTTCATGCTCTCGGTGAGGTTTTCTGGCAGAAGATTGGAGGAGGCTGTGAGCGAAGCGATTGAAATAGCTGATTTAGGTAACGACTTGAAGAGACCGATTAGGGGTTATAGCAAAGGTATGAAGAGAATTTTAGCATTGAGCACGGTTTTAGCATCGCATCCGAAGTTGTTGATTCTTGATGAGCCTACCAGCGGGCTGGACGTGGAGAGAAGCATTTATGTAAGAAAAATGATCAAGAGGTATAACAAGGAATTCGGAATCACAGTATTATTGAGTAGCCACAACATGCTTGAAGTAGAATATTTGTGTAGAAAGGTTGGAATACTTTACAGAGGCACTCTCTTAAGGGAGGGTCCGGTTGAGGAGTTGAAAGCGAGGACAAACTCCGTGAATCTCGAAGAAGTATTTCTGAAGATAAAGGGTGAAGCAGCATGAGCTTGACGCCTTTGATAATAAGGGAGGTTAAAGCGTTCGTTAAAAACCCAGCGTTCATAATGAGTATTGTGTTATTATTCGTATTCTATGGCGCCCTGGGTAGATTGATTTCAACAGGGGTTCAAACAGTCGTTGAGGAAACACTTAACGTGCAAGTGGGTGTTGTTGTTGAGGATAACTCAGAGTTCGTGAATAAGGTGCTTTCTATAGCGAATGAAACAAGTGGCGGTCGATTAAAGCTGGTTGGAAGTGTAGACTCAGGGCTAAGCATGTACGAGATCGTGGTGGTCATACCACCAGATTTCACATCTAGAGCGATGAATTTGAATGAAACACTAGTTTTAGAATCATACACAAAAATCAACACTGTTTCACCAGTGGTGAGCAGTGCTAAAACAGGGATTGCCATGACGATTAGCGAGCTCATTAGGAAATCCGTGGCATTCACAATAGCGGTTGAAAACAATATAGACCCTTCATTAATAGAAAAACCCATAGTGGTTAACTCAACGGTTGAACTATATGGGAAAACCATGAGAATGGAGGAATACACGGCATTCTCATCCATCCTAGGCATCATACCAGTGATAGTGGCAATAATCATTGGCGTCAACGCAATGTATGCTTCACAGTTTACCGCTACTGAAAAAGTTGAGAAGGCTTTTGAAATGCTCCTAGCGCAACCTATTCCTCGCAGAAACGTTGTTTTCGCAAAGATTATTGGCTCCATAGTGGCTTCACTACTTATGGGGATCGCTTATTTTGCAGGAATACTGTTTATGCTCTCAAGCGCTGCCACGCCTTCGGCGCCGGCTCCTTCGGAAACATCTATAAACCTAGCTGATTTCCTGTATCAAACGTTCGGGTTCGAATCCATATCGATATCCATCGTGTCAATAGTTCTAGGGTTGGTATATTCAGGAGCAATAGGTGTAACCCTTGGCTCCATAGTCTCAGATGAGAGGATAGCAGGTGCGCTTACCACTCCAATATTGTTTGTCTTCATAGGTGTTGGATACGCACTGCTCTTTATCGGTTTACCAATAAACGTTGTCACTGGCGTGATCGCAGGAGTTACTATTGCCCCCTTGCCCATTGTTGCAGTGGTTTCAACCATGATGGGGGATACTACGACTCTGGCTGTTTCACTCTTAGTCGCAGTGGTTTCAACACTGAGCGTAATGTCGATAGCCGTGTATGTGTTTAACAGGGACATAGTGGTTCTAGGTTTAAGAATAGGAAGGTTGAAAATAAGGGAAAGAACGTGAAAGTCTCATGGATAGAGTTTTAAAACAGCTGTGAAGTCTTGCTGACGTGAAACAATCAATCTTTTTTCTCTATAAAATAGTGTCTTTCCTCGGGAAACCTCCCGGTTTTCACTTCCTCAACATAGGACCTTACCGCGTTAGTGATAATTTCCTTTAGATTTGCGTACTGCTTGGAAAACGGCGGCGGGTTCTCGCTCAGCCCGAGGAGGTCGTGGAAGACCAATACTTGCCCATCACACCATGGCCCGCTTCCTATGCAAATAGTGGGGATGCTGACCTGCTCGGTTACTTCTTTAGCCACGTCAGCCGAGGTGTACTCAATAACTATTGAGAAGGCTCCTGCTCTTTCAAGGGCTTTAGCGTCTTCCAGGATTTTCTCCCTCTCCTTCTCGCTAACCCCTCTTTTCTTATAACCTCCTATGAGCAAGGCTCTCTGAGGGTTTAACCCGATGTGGCCCATGACAGGTATTCCAGCCTTTACAAGCGCTTTAACCGTTTCCTCGTATTCTAAACCGCCCTCTAGTTTCACTGCGTCGGCGCCTGTTTTCATCATTAAACCCGCGTTTCGAACAGCTTCTTCAATACTGGCCTCGTAGCTTAGGAAGGGCATATCCCCAACTACTAGTGCACGGGGCTGGGCCCTTGTCACGCTTGATAGATGGAGAAGCATCATGGCCATGTCTACGGGTAATGTAGAGGTGAATCCGTGAGCAACCATTCCAACGCTGTCCCCTACCAGTATTATGTCCACACCCGCTGAGTCAACAAGCTTCGCCGAGACATAGTCATACGCTGTTATCATGGCGATTTTTTCACGGCCTTTCATTTTCACAATTGTTTTAACATTAACTTTTAACTTCATCTCCAGCCCCTTCTAATAAATGAATCAAGCGAGTAATAAAATAGTTCAATCCCGGATAATCCAGCTCTTTTGCAATGAAACCATTGATGTAATCTATCTCGGTCTTACCCCCTCTCAACACATCCTGGAGCATGCTTGACAGATTCTCTCTCGTCAGCTCAACATTCCTAAACACGTAGCCTTTCAGATAGGATTTATCAAACCTGAATCCATGCTTGTGCGCTACTTGTATAAACTCCTCTAGGATTCTGTCGACCAATTCTTCTGCATTCTTGCTTAAAACAATCTTATTCCTCTGCCTAGTTAGCGCTGTCAACGGGTTGACGACACAGTTTAAGGCAAGCTTCAGCCACCGGTAATATTCAATATTGGATGTGATCCTGAAATCCATCCCTCCCCTAATGAGAACTGTGGAGACCGGGGATAATTCATGGCTTGGTTTGCCGGGACAGCCCGCGACAACCGTTTTACCACCATTGTATCGTATTGTGTAGGGGTTCAATCTTTCTGCTCCAATATAGGCTACGCCTACTGCGACCTTAGCCTCCTGTAATCTCTCAGCAACTAGCTCATAACTCCCGAAACCGTTTTGAAGCATAACTATAACGGAGTCCCTATGGGAAAGCCTTTTCATCAATTCTATGGTTGATTCTACATCATATGCTTTCACAGTGTTGAATATGAAATCACACTTGTCCCACGGGACATTAGATAGCCTGGGCTCTACTGGGACAGCATATACCTCACCTGATGAAGGCATGATTATGTTGATAGCCCGTGTTTCCAGTATTTTACGGTAGCTCTCCTCGGATCTGTAGTAAATTGGAATCCTGGATAGACCTCCCTTATACAGGTAGTAAGCTATAATGCTTCCGATGCTGCCCCCGCCTATTATGCAAGCGCTGATGCTCATTTCCCTCACTAGAGCAGTATTTCAAGAATGGATTCTAGTTCGTAAAAATCTTTAGTGAAAACATAAGTAACAGGTTCAAGCCCTGTACCTCCTTTATCAACAATTACGTCTGGCTTTCTCCCTGCAACATCCTCCATGGTTTTCCAGAAACCACTCAAGTCGGTATGGGGCCCTGTGTACACTACGTGATAGGTATGATGCTTCAGCCTAGTCACTAAGGAATAGTCGTATTTGAAGTTAAAGCCTACTTTCTTCATAGGATTATGTCTCACGATGAGGAGGAGTAATTTCGCTAAGTGCCGGCTACCTCCGTAAAAAGGTTCGCCGGTAACCACTATTCCAGTTAAAGTTTTGACAATCCTTCCCGTTAGCCCTATTATGTCTGCCTCCGAGGTTGGAGGTTCTGGCGCGTAAACGAGATTACTGCCAACCTCTGGAAGAATCCTGGCCAAACCCGGCTTAGACATGATTCTGGAGAGCGCGGTCTTATACACTTCAATATACGGGTCTTTAAGCAATCCCTTAACGCATTCTTCTCGTAGCTCCGCGAATTCCTTACAAGCAATAATTGCTGATAAGTAACTTGTAAACCCGTGGGAGGTTATCACGAATCTTGCAAAGTTTTCGCTTACTGCTAAATCCGCAAGAATCCTGCATTGGTGGAGAACAATTTCCTCATCTATAGAGTACTTCTTTAAATTTTCAACATAGTGTTCAACCGGCTTGCTGAGGAGCTTGTGGACAAGCGGCTGAGTAATGTTTAGAATCTTTGCGATCCTATGCTGGCTCAACCCACGGTTTCTCAACTCGTGTGCTAGAATTCCCCTTATATTGGGTAGAACGATTTCACTAGCTATGTCCTCTATGATCATCCCTTAAAATATCCTCCTGCGAGATTGTTTGCCTGCCTCTAAATCCTCTTAAATGCTCGTTTTCAATCCTCCTGGACAGCTTCTCAGCTAACTTGAAGATTTCCTTGATGAAGCTAATCTCGTATTCGAAAAACTCTTCGTAATTATACATTTCGTCAACTAGTTTTACAAGCTGATCTATTTCGTTGAAAACCATCGACCTAAACTTGGCCTTATCGGCTGGGGTTAAAGAAGGCTTAATTAGGGTTTTCTGCAGAAAAGCATATATTTCAGCCGGCTCCAGCGAGCGGTATTTCACGGCGATCAGTCTAATTTTCGGGTCTTCAACTTTTTCCACATCATTCTCGGAGTAAACCGCTTCCTCGACAGCATCAATATCCTTAAACCGCCACCAAGTCTGGTTGCTTGATGAATAAGTCTTCTCTATAAGGCCGAATTCTTTCTCAAGAATCCTTATCAAGTTGACAGGGTTGTACGAGAAGCCCATTGAGTTAAGCTTTAATACTAAGTGTTTGAAGCTGAAATCCCCCAGCTTGTGGTCAATATTAGGGTCTTTAGCGATGGATAAAGCCGTCTTTAAAACTATGAAACCCTTGTCTCCATACTTCTGGAGGAAAGAGAAAACCTTTTCTTTCAAACCGCTGGAAAGCACTCAAAACCCCACTATTAATTAGGCTGGGTAGGTTTTAAAATAGTTTTTTATTGATCAATGATTGAAGTATGTGTTTTCAGCAGGGTTTTGAGAGGGGTGTTTATTGCCTAACCTACTGTTAGAGGTTAGAAACATTAGAAAAACATACGGCAAGAAAATCTTAGCAGTGGATAATCTCTCTTTCCACGTCATGGAAGGCGAGATTTACGGCTTGATAGGTCCGAACGGGGCTGGCAAGACAACGTCTCTCCGAATTATTGCGGGGCTAATAAAACCAGATGGGGGAGAGGTTCTGATCCGCGGTGTTAATGTTCACGAAAGTCTCAAGAACAATAGGAGAATGATTGGTTACCTTCCTGAAGAGGCAAATACCTACCCGCTCTTAACTGGAATGGAGCATTTAAAAATCTATGGAGGATTATATGGGGCCAGTAGCGAGGACTTAGAGTTCGGGGCAAGAATCACGGGCCTTGGGAACCGTTTGTTGAAGAAGACTTCAGAGTACAGTCACGGCATGAAGAGAAGACTCTTGCTAGGAGCAGTGTTGATGACTAAGCCAAGGCTTGCCATCCTGGATGAGCCTACAAGCGGGCTTGACGTCCACGCCGGCGTTTCCGTTAGGAAAACCATTAGGAATTATGTTAAATCAACAGGTGCCGCAGCCATTGTGAGCAGCCACAACATGCTTGAGATAGAGTACTTGTGCGACAGGATCGGCCTCATATTTAAAGGGAAGATTATTGAGGAGGGACGCCCGCGCGAGCTGATCGAGAAGTACGGCGTTGCAAATCTTGAAGAGGTATTCACTCTTCTCGTTAGAGGTGTTGAGTCTTGAAGGGTTATTCAAGGCTTAAGGTTCTCCTTGAAAAAGAAATTAAAGACTTGTTTAGAGATAGAAAGGCGCTTTTAACCACAGTACTACTACCCCTTATATCACTCCCCTCAATAGGGGTTTTCACTCTATTGTTGATATCTCAGCAACCTGTTAATATTGCCTTGATAGATGAGGATAATTCCTACTACGTGAATCCAGAGCTGAACGTGGCAATGTCCTCGGACTGGGTCGTGGGTAATCTCACCTTAGCTCTCACTTCTAGGGGTTACAGCGTTGTCAATTTACCGAGCAGAAGCGAAGCTCTTGAAAACAACAGTATTGACCTAATCATCATCATTCCCAGCGGTTTTTCCAGGAACGCTACTAGTGTTGACTCTGTCGGGCAAGTTGAGATACTGAGAAGGGCAAATGTTCAGCCTGCCCTCAATGCAGAGGGGGTTGCGAGAGGCATTTTGAACGCTATCTCCGTAAACTTATCCCTCATTAAGATAGCGAGACTGTATGAGAAGGCCGGGTTGGACCCAGGAGTGTTCAAACCAGAAGCCTTCAGGGACCCTGTGTCAACCGGCCCAACTATACTGTTATCCCCTGAAGGGGAGAGAGTGGGGGTTGAAGCCGAGCTGAGGACTTATATTGCCCGCTTACTCGTTATCGCCTTCGCCTTCGTCGTCACCCCAGCCTCCGCCTTCGTTATCGATGGGATAATAGGTGAAAGGCAGAGGAAAACTTTAGAGCTTCTCCTAGCATCGCCGGCATCGCTAGGCGAAATACTTGCGGCTAAAATAATAGTCGCAACTATTCTAGGGCTTCTGGCATCACTGGCGGATATAACGGCACTGCTAGCCTATGTGGGTAGCCTTGTTCTCGCATACGGTGGCCAATTGTTCATACTTCTTGACCCGGGGCTACTCCTCCTCCACTCTGTAACGTCTTTCTTCACTATCCTGGTTACTGTGGCGATAGCAACTCCCTTCATAACGAGGACTCGTGGAATAAGGAGTGCTGGTAATGTAGCCGGCTTGATAACAAGCGTGGCAATAGTATTCTTCTTCCTCGGATTTTTCATAGACTTCCCTAAGCTCGAGGCAAACGTGTTGAACATGTTGCAGATTATACCTTACACTCAAAGCATATTGAGTGTTCAAAATTACATTTATGGGAGACCGGATTTATCTATTATAAACCTCTTAGCTTTAGCCTTATTATCCTCACTCATACTGTTAATAGCGGTTAAAACCGTGGACAAGGAGAAAATACTGTTAACCCAGGATTAGCGTAAATGGGCTTCTAAATACATATTTTTATAGGTTAATGATAGGATATATTTATACGAGATGAAAAGTATGACGTATAAAACAGCTTACAGGTTGATAACAATAGCTGATGAAAACAACGCGATCGATATTGACAAGGCTAGCCAGTTATTAGGCGTTTCTACTTCAACCGTCAAGAAATACGTTCAACAATTGATTAATGAAGGATTCGTTGAGAAAACGAAAGAGGGTAAATACGTCTTGACGAGGCTGGGTGTTTCAATAAAGAAAGTTATGGAGATATCTACTTCTAAAAATATTCCTAATTACGTGATCACAGATGTTTCAACCGGTCAGCCCATACCTCTTTCCTTTAACAACTACGAGCAACTCTACGCAGTCATAACTTATCAGTTAGCGCCTCGAGAAGTATTGGAACACCATCTGAGAAACTACCTGCCTGAATGGGTGAGGAGCTCAATAGGGGATGAATTATTGGCTGAGAAAATCAGTAAGGGCGAGATAAACTCGATCGAGGATTTGAAAAAATATTTAGAATTTATATTATCCATTACGAGTTCATTAACTACTAGGTAAGAGGGCTTGGAGCACGGGCTTAACAGGCTGAAAGAAATATTAGAGAACAATTATCTCCCTAAGGCCAGATGGTGGCCTTGGAAAAACACTAGGAGACAAATAACTATTGTTTCATTTCAGGAGCTGGACGGCTTAGTGTTTCTCAAGTTTAAAGCTGATAATCAAAACTTTCAACTCCCATTAATGAAAACCACCGGGGAGGTTAATGCTTTACGGGAACGCACTCTATGTGTTGAAAAAGAATGCTTTGTGGAGGCGGAGTATCACCCTGAATATTACTCCCTAATTTCTAAGCTACCGGGGATTGAAATAGAGGTTATTTCGGAGCCGCCCCGTAAGATTGTAAGCGCTAAACCTGTTACTCTTGAGTCAACAAATGCTGTTTCCCTGTTGGTTGATGATGCTGGGGAAAAATACGTTCTAAAGAGCTATAGGCTGTTACCGGAGACTAATCTGGAAGCTTTAATGATAAAAGCTCTGGCACTTAAAAAATTTGAAAACATACCTAAGGTCTATTTACTCATAAAGCATGAAGAGCAGGTTGCAGGAATATTGATGAAATACGTTGAGGGCGTTGGGGACGGCGGTTATCCTTTCTACACACACCTAATAGAGTATTTGAGAAAGTCTGCAAGATTACTCGCGACCGTGGGTTTGTCAGCTAAGCTAGGCACGATCATAGGTAATATGCATAAAGCATTAAACATCGGGCACTCTGACCGGTTTTACGGTTTAGAGGAAATAGGTTTAGACGATATCGAGAACTGGATAAAAAGGATGCACAGATATCTCAACACGATTTTAACAAGGCTTGATGAAATAGCCGCGGCAGGGGAGTCTGTCAGCCCTGAATGGATGGAGAAGTGGAGGGGGTTAATTGATAACAAGGGTTTAAGCGTTGTTGAGGAGGCTTCATCATATTTGAGGGCTTACGAGGGCCTTGACAAGGGAAGGATTCACCAGGATCTCCACCTGGCTCAAATGATTTATATCCCATCCACTAACGACTTCATCATAACGGATTTCGAGGGGGAGCCGGGGAGAAGCCCTGAGGAGAGGGTTGCGAAAGAGCCGCTTCTGAGAGACCTAGCGACTATGGTGAGGAGTTATCATTATCTTTCACACGCGGCTGTTATGAACGCTTATGCAGTATCAATAGACCAGGCGAGCGATATTATGTTGAATCATGATCCAACGCTTGAGTGGAGACTTAGAAACATGATTGCGATGGTCAACTCTTATTTAGCCAGTATAGTAGGCTCCGAGTTAGCTAGAAGGTATAAGGAAATGAGTCCTAGGAAGCAATTGTCTTTGATTTACCCATGGATTGTTGAGCGATCCCTATACGAGGCGTACTATGAATCAATGTATAGGAGTGAATGGGTCTCCATTCCAATAATAGGGTTATTCGACCCATTGCTTGTTTTCTTAAAGTAGCCAGATAGTATGAGGGTTGAATATATTTATTCCAGTTGATAATACCTAAACGTGGCGATGGGTTTGACGAGCATAGTTTTCCTCTTCGAGGTTCACCAGCCCTACAGGCTTGACAGGAGAATGCATGAGAAGCTGATGGAGAAGGCTTTGAAAGGCAGTCTAGAATACGATGATATTCAAGAAGCCGTGTTTGATAACTCCCTTAACAAGTACGTCATGGAAAGGGCTGCTGAAAGATGCTATATTCCAGCGACCAAGATAATAGTGGAGAATCTTAAGAGGTATAAGGACTCCTCCAAACCTTTCAAGGTGTCATTCAGCATTAGCGGCGTTTTCCTTGAGCAGGCGTCTAAATGGGCGCCGGGGATAATTCAGGTTCTCCAAGAAGCAGTAGCAACCGGGATGGTCGAGCTAGTAGAGCAGGCGTATTATCACAGTATAGCGGCATTCCTCCCTAACCATGGTTTTGAAGAATTAAAGGAGCAGGTGCTTCAGCACAGGGAAGTGTTAAAGAATACTTTCAATTACGAGCCAGTTTCCATAGAGAATACGGAGTTCACTTTCAATAACGATTTAGCCTGCTTCTTTTACAACATGGGGTACAAGGTCATCGTGACAGAAGGAGTCGACCACATTCTAGGGTGGAGAAGCCCTAACTACGTGTACAAAGCATGGGGCTGTGACGCGAGAGTTTTAACAAGAAACTATAGGTTGAGCGATGACGTCGGGTTCAGGTTCAGCGATAGGAAATGGGACCAATATCCCTTGACCGCAGATAAGTACGCTTCATGGCTGGCAGCAACCCCTGGCGATGTAGTGTTTTTAGCCATGGATTATGAAACATTTGGCGAGCATCACTGGCCGGAGTCCGGCATTCACGAGTTTCTCAGATGGCTTCCTGGCGAGGTCTTGAAGTACGGCCATTTGGAGTTCTCTACACCCCGGGAAGTGGCTGAGAAGTATCCTCCACGAGATGTTTTCGACGTTCCCCCGTGGTCGACGATTAGTTGGGCTGATGAGAGAGATTTGAGCGCATGGATTGGGAACATAATGCAACAAGAAGCGGTCAGGGCTTTAGCCAGTCTCTACCCATACGTGAAAGCATTGGAGGATCCAGGTTTAACAAGGCTGTGGAAGATGTTAACCATAAGCGATCATTTCTACTACATGGCTACTAAGTTTGGAACTATAGAGGAGGTTCACGCCTACTTCTCCCCCTTCAAGAACGCTAGCATAGCGTATGGATTATTCACGGAGGCTTTGGGAGTATTGTCTAAGTTGATATATGATAGAATAAGGGAGAAACCTGTCAAAGTCGTTTCTAATTTAACCCTCCCATTAGAGAAGGCGTTCTACTTTACAATGCCCGATGGTACTTACACAGGAGTTTATGTTAGATCATTAAAGGAACTGTACTTTAAACTCGGAAGCGTGCCTTTGGAAAGCGTTGTCTACCACTTAAGAAGCGGGCATATATCCGCATGGATTAGCCAGGTCCTGCTTTTAGAGGAATTATCGAGGAAGATACAGGTATTGTCGCGTGAAGTTGATGAGCCTTTGAAACTTGTAGAACTTGTTAAAAAGGAAATTCAATCCTACCTAGAGGGCTGAAAACATGGCTCCCGTGAACTTCATATTCGCGCTTCACTACCACCAGCCAACAGGGCAGTTTGAATATGTGAATGAAAGGATAATGGAGAATAGTTACAAACTATTGCTCGACGTTTTCAAGGAGTATAGTAGTTTTAAGTTCACAGTTCACGTTAGCGGCCCACTCCTAATTTACATGAAGGAGAGATATCCTGATTATCTCCATGATTTGTTAAAGCTTCATGACTATGGAACGATAGAGTTCATGGCTGGAAGCATTGGTGAAGCAATCATACCACTCCTCCCTATTGATGACAGAGTAAGACAGATTAGAATCTACCTCGAAGAATTCGAGAAGATCGCCGGGTTCAGGCCTAAGGGGTTGTGGCTTCCTGAAAGGGTTTGGGAGCCAAGTATCCCGTTCGTTACGGCTGAAAACAATATCGAATACGTGCTGATAGATGACTCCACCCTTGCTAAGACAGGCTTGGACCCAGGGTTCTCAAACTATGCATGGATGACGGAGGAAGGAGGCAATAAGTTAAAGGTGTTCTTTATCGATGCAGGGCTGAGGTATATCCTTCCCTGGGAGCACCCGGATAAGATAATTAATTACATGTGGAGTAGGTCTGGAGATGAGGTCCGAGTCCTATTATGGGGAAGTGATGCCGAGAAGTTCGGGGAGTGGATGGACCCTAGCTGGAGCAGGTCTTGGCTGAAGAGCTTTCTCGAAGCCCTCAGATACAATAGTGATAAGGTTAGAATGATTCAGCCGTCAGAGTACCTGGATCTCTACGGGGTAAAGGGGCTGATATACCTTAACACAGGAAGCTATGATAAAATGCTAGAGTGGAGCGGGGGATTCTTCCGCAACTTCCTGGTAAAGTACAGGGAGAGCAACAACATGCATAAGAAAATACTGTATGTGAGAAGCAAACTTGTTAAAGCAGAATTGCCAAGGGATTTAATGATGAAATACTATCTCGCGCAATGCAATGACGCATTTTGGCACGGGTTGTTCGGCGGGATATATCTTACGCATCTAAGGCAGGCAATATATGAAAACCTGATCAAGGTGGAGAAGTATGCAGAGGAAAAATCCAACTACTTTGGAAGCAATGAAGTCGTTTACAAGCTGTACGACTTCGACTTCGATGGGAAAGACGAGTTATTGGTTGAAACCCCTGTCCAGAACCTTTACATTAAACCTGATGATGGAGGCACATTGTTCGAGTATGATGTTAAAATAAGCGGTTTGGAACATAATCTTCAAAACACTATGTCAAGGTATCATGAACCATACCTGAACATTCAATGGTTCCGCCCAGACTGGTATAGGAGGGTTAGCTGGCGGTTACACCTCTGGAGTCACGATACGGGATTGTTCGAATGGATTAATAATTCACCTTTCAAAGATCTCAGCGATCTAGCCCTTTCAAAACATTATGTCTCGGTTAACCCAGAGCCTTTTGAAATAATTTTAAGGGCGCAGGGAGGGTTCTACGTCTTCGGAAACCTTATCTCCAGGGTTTTAGTTGAGAAACGGGTTAAGATTACTGAAGAAGGTCATGTTACCATTTACAAGGTAGTGAACAAGGGTCCTGAAACCGTGAAGGCGAGAGTTGGTATTGAGTATCATACATCGCCTAAACTGAATACTAAGACGGAAGAGAGGGCTAAGTACGTGGTGAACGGGGAGGAGAGGGAGCTGTCTTCGTTTTTCATAGGCAGAGGTAAGAGTGTACAGGTTAAGACAACACCGTACCCGGTGTTTTCCCTCAATGCGTCTAGGGATACCGATTTATGGGTAGCCCCGTTAAACATGTATGCTAGGACGGAGAAAGGAGTCATGGAGATTCCTCAAGGATTAGCATTGATGTTTAGCGAGCTTGTTGAGCTGAAGAAAGATGATGAGTTTTCATTAAATGTTGAATGGCGGATCAAGGCGTAGGCTGGTGGGAATGAAGCCTATTTGGCTACTCAGTTTCGAATCATACATGGTTAGGAAGGTTGGAGGCTTAGGCGAGGTTCCACCTAGGTTAGCGAGGGCGTTGCGCGAGAAAGGCTATGAAGCAATAGTTTACACACCAAGCCATGGTGTGAAGCTCATTGAAAACGTGGAGGAGCTCTATTCCGTTAACATTCGTGGAGAGAATTATAGAATCTTAAGATACAGGGTTAACCCGGAGCATTTTGTAATCGAGGGCGGTGTTTTCAAGGATGAGAATGTCTACTCAGGGGGCCGGTTGCTGGAGAAATCAGCTGTTTTCGGCCTTGTAGTAAGTAGTTACTTGAGACATGTTGTTGAAACAGGCTTTGACAAAGTACCTATTGTCATTCACGGGAATGACTGGCATAGCTACCCTGCCCTTCTCTTATCAAACATGTTAAAGGTTGAGAAGGGATTGAGCCTTAAACTTGTCTATCAGCTCCACCTACTCTCAAAGATGAAAATAGATTTAGACTTCTTCACAAGTGTTATTGGTGTTAGAATGCATGCTCCTATAACCGGTGTTGAAGGCGTTAAACCCTTTGAATACTACTTTAATAGAGCAGGAGGTTGGGTTGAAAAGCTAGCCTATCTTACAGTAGACCATTACGTAACCGTTAGCAATGGTTATGTGAAGGACGTTGAGAAGAATCTGGGATGGGAGACTGCAGGCAGGATAGATTATATCCCGAATGCGCTTGTATGGACATCGAAAGAAGTCTTCGACACAGTAGCGAAACATTACGATGTTAAGAATCCTCTAGACCCGGAGGAGCGGAAAAGAGTTCGGAGAAAGATATTAACCGAAGATATGGCCGGGTTTAAAGGCGTGATCACGGAGCCTCATGTTAAAGAATCTCTTAAATCCCTACTGGAACACTACGAGTTAGATAAGCCTAAAGCTTTCGACAAGGATGGCCAGCTCGTGTTCCTCTCGGGGAGGCTGGCAGGGCAGAAGGGATTGGACACCTTGCTTGGATCGCTGGAACGTATTATCGTTGAAAACCCGCGGGTTAGAATAGTCCTCGCGTACATTCCGGTTGAGGGAAGCGAGCCACTGATTAGAAAACTAGGCGAGTATCACTGGGCTTTTAATGAGAACTTACGGATAATAATAGGAAAGATGTCCCCAGAGGATTATATGTCGCTTTACTTCGCTGCTGATGCTTACCTTGTCCCCAGCCGGTATGAGCCTTTCGGACTCGTCGCTGTTGAATCAGTGGCAGCTGGTACACCGGTGGTTGCCTCTTTCACGGGTGGATTGAAAGACATAGTAGTGGATCTTAGAGAAAACCCTGAAGAAGGGGTGGGGTTCTTAATAAGGCCTGGAAACAGGTTCGAACTTGCTGAAGCCGTCGTCATGCTTCTCGAGATAATGAAAAACCCTGCTAATCAGGAAAGAATAAGGCGTAACTGTGTTAAAAGATCTCAGGAGTTTTCATGGGAGAAATCAGCCGGCAAAGCCCTAAAAATCTACTTCTCCTAACATTTTTAACACACCTAGAGAGTAGAGTATGATTAAATCTAAGCGAAGGTTTTCCCAATGAGTTCACTGGTGCTACCTAAATTACTGGATGGTTTAGAAGGATATATTGTGCTTAATAAGCCCGTATTTAGACCCGGAGAGGAAGGAAAAATACATTTGCTAGTAAAGGCGGTTGGGGGGTCGAAAAACGTTCACTACGCAATTTTCAATGGAAACGTTAAAGTACATGAAGGAGTTCTGACAGTTCCCGAGTCGCAAGCGAAAATCGAGATTATTCCATTCACTGCGGATGAGAAACCGGGAGAGTACGGCCTGGAACTGAGGCTTAATGACGCTCCTTTCGACACTGTAAGATACATTGTGACAGAGGGTTTCGACAGGATCCCTCTTCTTGGTTTCGTATGGCATCATCACCAGGCTCCAAACTATCTGCCAAACAGGGTGTTTCACTCTCCATGGGCTTTCATCTATGTGTACGGGGAGCAGTTGAAGCCGTATGGAAAAGGACCTTACCACTACCATGTTGAAATGTTTCAGAAACATAAGGATTACAAGGCGACATATAATCTAAGCCCCAGCCTTCTACAGCAGTGGCAGATGGCTATTGAGGAAGGCATCCTGTTCCACTCTGGCGAGAAGATCGAGAAGAGTGATGAGAGAATTAAGTTGATACAGGAAACGTTAAAACGTTATAAGCAATCCGTTAAGAGTGGACAAATCGATGTCTTAACAAGCATTTACGCACACACTATTGCTGGATTTATCTCAGGCGTTTTCAACGCGCAGGACATAGTCGCAGAGGAACTTAAGTACGGCCTAGAGATTACTAGGAAGGTTTTAGACGGGTATGAGCCCCTTGGGGCTTGGACTCCTGAAATGTCTTTCTCAATGGATTTGGTTGATGTCTACTATGAAAACAGAATTGAATACACGGTTTTAGACGATCGCTGCCACTTCTACCCTGCAGAGGGCGAGAAGAACTCAAAGTACGAGCCATACCTTTTACTGAATTCATCAACTGGCAAGCATATAACAGTTTTCTTCCGGGATCATGAGCTAAGCGATATTCTTGGCTTCAAAAACAATTTTGAAAACGAAGTACATGCTTGGAGGAATGCATATGAGACATCATTTGTCATAGCGAGGAAAGTGGTGAGTGAGAAGCCCAAGATTCTCACTCTCGCGCTTGACGGGGAAAACTGGATGGTTTTCGCGAAGAATCCACCGCTTACAGCTTACTTCTTCGACAAGCTCCTGCTGTATTTAGAATCCCTGTATGATTCAGGCGTGCTGAAAATGGTTAGCTTAAGGGAGGCCGTGGAGAATGTTCCGGTTCGTAGGATTTTAACTAAAATCCCTCCCACCACCTGGCTTTGCACATACCGAAAGTGGAGAGGCCAGCATCCCGATCAAGAAAAGTACTGGGTGAAGGCTAAAGAGGCTTATTTACAGATCAAAGCCTACGAGTCCGCGGTAGGGGGTAAAGACGAATACAGTGGAGAAGCTAGATGGGCCATATGGCATGCTCTCGACAGCGATTACTGGTGGGCCGAGTTCTGGATGCCAAAAGTGATAGAAACCTGGATAAACGAAGCAGGCAGGATTATTGGGTCAAGATTTTCCCAGATAAATATTAGGCAGGTAATCATACCTTCACAGGTTTACGAGAACATCGAGTTCGAAGCGGTGGTTGAGGTGGAGAACAATCTTGAAAAACAGCTAAAGCTGGAATTGATAGCTCTTCCATGCGCTGAAGAATATTGCATGGATAGAGAAATCCTGGTTAAGCCGAGAGGAGTGACTAGCTTCAACGTCAAGATGAGGCTTACACGTGTTGGGAAACAACCAATATTTATCGGCTTGTTGAAGAATAATATGATAATCACTAGTAAGATTGTTGAGGCAGAGGTGAAACCGTTTTTACCAGCGAGCCCTTCATAGTTGTTAAAGCCAAATGTTTATATAAACAAATTGCGCAATAACTAATTGTTTAATAGTTTATTTAGCAGTAGGGTGCTAATTGTTGAGAACAGTGCGGAGAAGAGGAGTTATAACCCATTGGGACATCGATGGCTTAGCCTCGGCAGTAATTTTATCCAGAGTGTTGAATCCTGAGAAAAAAGTATTATCATCAGTGAACAGTGTTACACGCTACATCGAGGAGTTGCTGAGTTTAGGGTTGAATGAGATATGGATAGCTGATTTAAACCCTGCAAGCTCTATGAAAAACCAGCTAAACATGGCTTTAGAGAAAGCTAGGAGGCTGAGGGCAAAACTCTACTGGTTTGACCACCATCAATGGTCCCAGGATATGGTAAGCTTGTTCAACCAGTATCCAGACGTAGTCTTCTTCATGCACGAACCTTCAATGGTTGCTTCAGACATCGTTGCCAACCATTTCGGGGTCGGCGGTAACGAATACTACCGAAAGCTGATAAGCCTTGCTTACGATGACGACTTCTTTGAAAACAAGTTTGAGATCACAAGGGTTTACAGGAGGGTTCTAAAGTGGGATGGCTGGGACATAAGATACAGGGTTTTAGAGTCTCTTTTACAAGGTGATTTAGAGCCGAGATGGCTAATCGACTACTACGTTAATGAAGTGAAAAACGTGTATGAAAATCTAATACGTGAGGCAATAGGCAGGATGGAGATTGTTGAGAAAAACGGTGTAAGGCTCCTCGTATTTCCTGACGTAGACCCAAGGGTTCACCCAGGAGAGTTAATCGAAGTAGTTGCGGGACAAGGCTTTCACGCTCACGCATATGTTGTGAGATATCCGAAAGGAGTAAGCCTGAGGAGCGATTACGTAGATGTATCCCAAATAGCATCCCAATACGGAGGAGGAGGGCATTCAAGAGTTGCCGGCATCCCTGGGGGAGTGAGGATGGAAAATATCCTGAAAACATTAATGGAGGCTTTCGAGAAACACGGGGTGAACCGCCCTATATACATTAGCTAATCTTTCTCAAGAAGTCAGTATGAGATAGGTTCCTGCTCCTAAGGCGAGAACGCCACCCATAATCTTAAACAACCTCTCATGACGTATCATGATGGAGAAAACATTTCCTATTTTCGCAAGCCCAACCAGCCCTGCCGTCATAAGTATGAGTGGCGAGATAAATACGAAGACATATAGCATTGTGAGAGGAAGCCAGACTAACATGTCGTACTTCGTAGTTATCACTACATAGACAATGTAGAGCCCAGCGCTACATGGAAGTATGGTTAAGGAGGATAACAATCCTAGGAGCACGATATAGGGGATTGTGAAACTGCGTGCAAGTCCTAACGCGTTAATGATTTTGCACTCAAGATTGTCCTCCCTGCACAATTCTTTATTCCCGCCTTTTCTAGGCGGGAGGTAAGTGTAGCTGATTAACACGGAGCCGTATAATAGTAGCAGTATTCCAGTATGCCATCTTTCAATCAACACTTGGGAGGCAAGGCTCTTCACAAGGAACCCGAATAATAAGTATCCGAGGTAAACGCTTGAGAGAAACGCCCCTGCGGTTTTCAACATGTTTCTAACATTTGACAGCGTGGTTGAGGCTATGATGCTTAGGTAAAGCGCGTAGAAACAAGGGTCAATAGAATCTATTAACGCAGATGTAACGATCCATGCTATTAGTGACGGTAAATCCTGCTCGAACATATCTACTCAGTCAACCAAATATTAAAACGCGTGATTATAAATAATAAATCTAAGTTGGGCTGACGGTGGAGCAAGTGTCAAAGAAGAAGAGCGTTGGTAAAGCTCGGCCTAAAAGAAACAATAGTTATGTCATTCCTATCTTAGTTACCGTCGTATTTGCCGTCATAGCTATAGGGGCGTACCTTGCTCTGTCCAGGGCGGCTGAGAATAGTGTTGAGTTTAAATGGTGTGAGCTCAGCGAGGGCTCTATCGGTGTTTACGTCGGGGGTGATTGTGTTAAAGTTATTAGAAATGCTACAAGGGTTCAGCAGGTTGTAGAAAATGTTACCAATACTTACGAATTAGCTAATATGAGATTGTTAATGTTTGGCTCTAAGACTTGTCCTCACTGTGGAGCAATGAACGATTTCCTTACCAAGGAATTTCAGGACAAGTACTTCGTGGTCTGGGTTTCCACTGGTGAGAACTTAAACCTTACATTGTTTGTGGAGATCGCCACAGCAGAGTATGAGGCCGGGCTTCCAGAGCAGTACGCCTATGCAGTACCGCAGATCTTGGTATTAGATGGGAATGGGCGTGTGAAAGCAATAGTGATTGGTGAATTAACGGACAAAAAGTTCTGGAGCTCATTATTAGAGAAGTTAAGCTAGTTAAAGATAAAGGTAGATTGAGCCTAGAACACCTGCTATTACTGCAGGCATTAACCCGTATTTTAGGAGAAGTACTAGTGCTTGATCTATCCTGTATCTTCCGAACACGTTTTTAACATAGGTTGCCACAGTAATCACTAAGAAATACTTTAGAATTACGAGCAATACGCCTTCAATGCTTGCGTGTGAAAACGGTGCGGGACCGCCGAGGACAAGGTAGACGATCGCTAAGGCTGACACAACCGTATCCATATCGTGAAGCAGTATTGCGAGCGCTAGGAGGGGTCCAGAAAACTCTGTTTCATACCCAGCTATTATTTCCTGCTCGGCCTCAGGAATATTGAATGG
>NZ_DBOUKL010000054.1:0-11430 GCF_059755995.1 Thermosphaera sp.
AACTATTATTGATTAAGCATGAGGTTGAAATGTCCTAACTGTGGCTTCGAAGGAGAAATGAAAGAATTCAGCTATATGTATGAGACAACGATTTACGTTGTAGAAGAGCATTCCCTGCCTGAGGAAAGAGAGAGGCCTATTCTCATCGTGAGTCCTAGGTGTGGCGAAGGCTTCTTTCTGGAGTCTCCGTACTCGAGAGCCGCGCAGTTTTTAGAAGCAACGAGTAAACACTAGAAGACGATTGGCTAATAGAGGGTGGTTCATCCACACTAGAGGATTTAGCAATTGACCTTCAGGAAACGATTGGTCACTGAATTGACAAGGCTGTTTTTTCTTCTATTACGGGTTATTAGATTTACGAGCCTCCTCCTCATTCATTGTTATTAGCGGCAGAGGTTTCAGAGAGGTTGCTGAGGCCTGGGGAGGTTTGTGAAAGGTTCGGTACCGGTTAGGCTATTCTTTCCCTCTGGGTTAGAGCTGTTAGAACTGCTGGTGGTTACAGAATACTTGAGGGCGAGGCTGGAAAGAGTCCTCAGGGGTTACATGCTCCGGTTGGAAATAAAGCAGTTGTCTATGCTCGCTCTAACTCCTCCGACCAGAAGAGTTGTTAGAGAGACAGGTTGAGTATCCAACACAGTACTGTAGTTCCAAGGGATATAGAGTAGTCGATGTTTTAAGTGACACGGTCGGCAGCCTCAATACCACCCGTAAAGGTCTGCTCAAGCTCCTCGACTGCGTAGTGAATGAACAGGTCGACGTAATAGTTGCTACGTATAAAGATAGATTAATGAGGTTTGGCTTTGAATACCTAGACCTCTTCTTCAGGCAACATGATGTTAGAGTGGAGATTGTTCTCGGCGAAGAGCCAAAAGACTTTTACCAAGAACTGGTGGAAGACTCGCTGGCAATAGTTACAACTGATAACTTCCCCTTCAGGGCTGGAAGGAGATTAGTCGAACCCTCCCCTGCACTGAATGCCGCGTTCTAAACATTTTTGACGTAGATGATAGATTGTTTTCCTAATTCTTTGCGGAAACGCTCTTGAAGCGTAGAGAGAGTGCAATGGGTGGCTTGGACTCTTCATGAATGGCTTGAAGTGAAGAGGGTCGTAGTATAGGATACTTTTTGTTTCAGATGCGATGTCTACAAGGAGTGTTATGGTATCTTCGTCATCGTTGAACCCTGGTATGATGGGTCCGTAGAAAATCCATGTGTTAAATCCAGACCTGCTGAGTTTTCTCAAGGCTTCTATTCTTGCTTCTGGACAAGGCGCGTTAGGCTCCAATGTTCTCGACCTACCGCATTCGATGGAGGTGATGGTGAAGCCGATGTCGACGAGTTCTTTACCAGCGCTTAAAACATCAACATCTCTTAATACAAGTGGGTTTTTGGTTTGAATGGAAATCTTGAACCCGTTTTTCAGCAGGATTTTCACAGCCTCCCTTGTAAGTTTATACACGGCTTCAACAGGCTGGTAGGCATCGGTTATTGTTCCAACACCAACCACGCCCCTCCTCAGTCTTTTAACCTCGCTGTTTAAAACTTCCAACAGGTTCTCCTTAACGATAACAATCCTCCCCCAGTTCTCGGATACTCTCTTATCACGTGTGTAAAGCCTAGCGTAGCAGTATACGCAGGCGTGCATGCAACCTATGTAAGGGTTTAAAGCATAATCCAGACCTGGCAACCCGCTCCTCGATAAAGCTGTCATTGTTCTCTGCTTAATGATTTCACAAGTCTTAAACAATCCCTATCCCTTTCTGAAGAAATCCGTGATTTTCCTCCCCGTGATAATTCTTCGAATAAGCTTAGACGATGAAAACCATTTCAGCGCGCCGAGTCTAGTGTTCGCGTCGAGATAGCTCCTCACCTCTTCAAGGTTCGTTGTCTTTAAAACAGGCGGTTTCGAGAACATTGTCCTCACAGATTCCCTGACAAACCAGACGCCGATTGGAAGGTTGAAACTAGGATAGATCTCCCTGAGCAAAATAGCCGTCGCCTGCTTTCTAACCCTGTTCAAGTGTTCAAGGGTTGCGAGCATGCTGGCGTAGTAGCACCCGCCTATTCCGGGGTAGGTATCCCTGCCTTTATAATCCTCGTAGTCTCCCTCGACAACGACGCTTGTTGACAACGGGTTCCAGGTTGACCCGGGCCACCAGGCCTCCATCCATTCGTAACTCCATTTCTCAGGGTATAGTATCGCTACAAACAGGTTTCCGTGAATCCTGTGCTCATATACCTGTATCTCGCTTAACACGTCGTATCTTTTAACATTTTTCAGGAGATTTCTAGAGATGATGTAATCTACGGCTGTGATACTCCATCTTGTGGGGACAAGCTTTCTCTGCTCCCTAACTCCAAGGGCTCCAATGCTGAAGATTTTCTGAATGTGGGATACGGGGATGCCGTCGAAGTATAGTTTCAGCACCGCTTTCTCAGCCTCGAGATCGTGGTCTGAAACAGCGCTCTCTACAGGCCCAGGTATGCTGGGGTTCCCGATCAACTTGACTTTTTCCAGCGGTGATCTCGGACCCATTGGAGGCAGGTGCTCGTCAAAAGTGATCACAGGCCTCGGTGGCTTTGAAACCTCGATATATACGTCAACGGGCTTCGCGCTCATAACCATCAATCTCATATTCTCTACTAGTGGGTTGTCTACCGCTCTAACCTGGTTAACGGTGAACCCTGTTATCAAGCTCCACCTGAAATCCAACACGTCATCAATCTTGAGATTAATCCATTTCTCAGGGTAATCGTAGAGTGAAGTATCACCTGTCAAGGGCGGCGTTGAAGCTCCAACCCTGACATATGGATACCCATATCTGCCAATGAAGACTGCAGGGGGTGAGGAGCCTTCAATTACCCTCGAGGCTTCAACTTTCCTCAGCTTGAGCTGGGCTTTTGTCCTGGATAAAACTGGGCAGTAGGAAAGGCCGCAGAAGCCTCTTCCCCTACATAGTATGCAAAGACTGGGGTCTATTCTCATGCTACCATCTATCACTCCATGTTATTGATTCTACAATAATTCTTATAACTATACTACTTGCGCACCCCAGTACTCTTCTCTTCAACCTCAGGCAACGTGGCGTAAGCGATGGATGCTGTGACACCTCTTAAAACACTCGAGGCTAGCAGGACGCTTCCCACATCCCCTGTTGAGACCGCTATGATAGTGCCCATCATGGAGGCTAAACTGGAAACAGAGTTTATGGTTAAGCCTAGGAGTGAGAGGTAGGCAGGTCTAACCTCCTTCGGAGGCAGGTAAGCATTGTAGAGAAAGATGGAGAGGTCCAGGGGAGCCCATACGTAGCCGCTGACAGCCTCAATACCTAGGAGGCTTGTAGTGGTGGCAAAATCCTTGTAAAGTATTGGAACCACAGCTGTTGAGGCCATGCCGACTACTGTTACTTTTCTCAAGCCAAACTTAACAATCTCTCTTTTCCAGAAGAACATGCCTACTGATTTTACCGCTAAACTCACCACATTTTTCAACACAACAATTAGCTCGTTACCTCCGATCACGACCATAACGATATAGTCCCAGAACGGGGCTGGAATGTTGACCGAGAAATTAAACAACGATATTACTAGGAGATATCTCCTCAGCCTCTTATCAGTAAAGATGAATTTAACCACTTCTAAATCATCATACAGCCTTGTCATCGATCTCCCGTGATTCACAAATCCCTTCGGATCCTTAATCCTAACCAGGAACAGGGTGGAGACCAGTCCCACAGTGAAAGAAATGGCGTAAAGAAGCTGGTAGGAAACCAGGTAATCAGGTATTAGCGCGAAAGTGGCGAACGAGGTTATAAAGGCCAGGCTTATTGAAACATAGTTCAACTGGTTAACCTTAGAGAAGAAATAAGGAGATTCCTCGACTGGTATGATATCAGCTAACACGTCTGTGGCTGCAACCCCGGCCACCCCTCCCGCAAACTGTGAGAGAAAAGATATTGTTAGAGCAAATGATAAAGAGTACTCTTTTGGGAGAATCAGTGAGAAAATCAGGAGGCTTGGTCCCAGCCTGTTTATAGCTCCGAACAAATTCCACAGCATTTTTCTTCTATGTCGGTAGTGCTCGACGAGAAGTGCAGCAGGAACCTGGCTTACCCCGTACGCGAGTATCCTTACGAATGTGAGTGAACCAAGCTCTGAAACACCGTATGAGAGAAGCCTGATCAGTAGAGCATTGCTCATTCCTATTGAAATATTTACGGCGAAATTGTACGTAGCGGTCTCCGCGAGGTACACTTTCCTGTTTACATCCGTGTCAACTTTGTTCCCAAGCCTCATACGGTGTCACTGCATATCTTAATAATAAATATATACTTTTAAACCATTGTATGAATTTAAAGAAGAAAGTAGAGAGAAGTAAAGAAAAGGAGGAAAAAATTTTGATGAAGGGCTAGGGTTAAATATCTAGTTCATCTAAGATTTGCTTCCTGCTAGCTATTTCCCTCTGCTTCTTGAACAGCCTGGTGCTGAAGTATCTTGCAGCGTAGTCTGGCAATATAGTTACAACCTTGTCTCCCTTCCCAAGCTTGTGCTCCTGGGCTAGCTTAATGGCTGCGACAACGTTTGCTCCGCTACTAATACCTACGGGAAGACCCTGCCTTCTCGCAATAAGCCTTGCCATATTTATTGCCTCATCGCTTGACACCGTTACGAAGTCGTCTAGCAAATGCTTATATCTCATCACAATATCCGGGATGAATCCGTCGCCAACACCCTCGATCTCGTGCCTGCCCCATGGGCCAGGCTTGCCCGTCTTGAACCATCCAGCTGCAACTGGGCATTCAGCAGGCTCCGCACCAGCCACGATCACGTCTCTGCACTCCTCTTTGAGTCTTTTAGCAATACCCATTAGCGTCCCGCCTGTCCCAACCTCCGCTACGAAGGCTTTGGGACAGCCTATTTGCTCAAGTATTTCCTTACCCGTTGTCTCGTAGTGTGCTTCAACGTTTGCCTCATCACCCCATTGGTCGAAGAAGTAGTATTTATCAGGGTTTTCCGCGGCAAGCTTCTTAGCAATCTCCAATGCTTTATCAGCATCGCTCTCACCTCCAGGAGTGAAGTAGAAGTCTGCGCCGAACAATCTCATGAGCATGAATCTTTCAGCACTCATTTCTTCTGGGATCACTATTAGCACTTTGAAACCGAGGACGCTTCCAAGCGCTGAGAAGGCTATGCCGGTGTTCCCGGTTGTTGGAACTACAAGGGTCATGCCAGGCTTCAACTCGCCTTTCTCCATCGCTTTCTTAATCATATAGTATGCCATCCTGTCCTTTACACTGCCGGTAGGGTTGGTGAACTCCATCTTAGCCCATATCTCAGGCTGGAATCCCTCCGGCACTACCCTGGATAGTCTTATTATTGGTGTTGCACCAATACATTCTACCATGTCCCTGCATACTTTCATGGTTACAACCTCTGTGGAAGAATATTAGCACTAATGTATAAAAGGATTTCTAACAGCAAGTATAGGATTGAAGAGTATAGTGAATCATGATATTTAAGATTTTTTAACCCACCCGGGTATAACATTCTCTCAACGAGAGGTGAGTTCTAATATTCGGACTGTATAGGCCGAAAACCCTTGAAGACGCCTTAGAATTCCTCTCTAAAAACGCGCCAGATGTCAAGCCTCTAGCTGGAGGCACAGAGCTGTTAGTACTGATAAGAGATAAGAAAATCCCAACGCCGAAGTACCTGCTAGACCTCTCACCTCTGAAGAAACATCTTTCCTATGTGAAAATCGAAGATGGTAAGGTGAGGATAGGGGCTACGACAACCCTCTACGAGATAAGCAGAACCTTCCTTCACAGCGACGTTAGATTCGCAGGATTCGTTGACACGTGGAAGAAGTTCGGCACTCTCGCCATAAGATTCTCTGCCACAATAGGGGGAAACGTGGTTGCTGGAACCCAGTATAGTGATTATGCAACACTTCTCCTCGCCTACAATGCGAACGTCAAGGCAGTAAGCAGTAGGGGCGAGCGGTCAATCCCTCTGGAAAAATTCATACTTGATAAAAGGATTACTGACCTACGGCCGGACGAGCTGGTGAAAGAAGTAGAGTTTGCTATTCCCCCACAAGGCTCCAGCAGTAGCTTTGTTAAATTCGATAGGCGCGAACTACTAATAGCTGGAATCATAACAGGCGCCTTCTTCCTCACGTTGGAGGAGGGAAAGATCCGTGATGTTAAAATAGCTTTTGACATGGTTAAGGGGAAGAGAGCTCCTGCAAGATCTCACGAGGTTGAAGGCTTCTTGCTCGGTAAAACGTTCTCCGAGGATTTAATCGAGAAGGCGGCTGAAGAGGTCTTACCAACGTATATGGAGAGAATAACTGATTGGTGGACGACAGCAGAGTATAGATTAGACATGTCGAAGGTTGCTTTGAGGAGAGGTCTCCTCAAGTGTAAAACCCGGATTGAGAAAGGGGTGATCTGAATTGAGCATGAGCTTCAAGGTTAATCTGAAAGTAAACGGTAAAGAGCATGTTCTCGAAGTCCCAGCCCATGAGAGGCTTGTGGACACTCTCAGGTACAGGCTGGGTCTCACAAGCGTTAAAGAAGGCTGCGGCAGAGGAGAATGCGGCACGTGCATCGTGCTTGTTAACGGTTTGCCGAGACATTCATGCCTAACACTCACCGCTACGCTTGACGGGGCCGAAGTGTTAACTCTTGAGGGACTGGCGCCCGAGGGCAAGCTTCACGCTATTCAATTAGCGTACTTAGAGACAAGGGGTGTTCAATGCGGCTTCTGTACCCCGGGCTTCATGATGATGACCAAGGCTCTTCTAGACACCCATCCGGAACCTCATCAGGAGCAGGTTAAGGAATGGTTGAGCAGCGTATTGTGCAGGTGTGGGAGCTACCACTACTATTTCGCCGCCGCTAAGCTAGCGGCAAAGTACATCAAAGAGGGAAAAATATACTTTGATGAGAAACAAGTGCGTGAAAAGTACCACATGAAAGTTATAGGGAGGTGAAGCATGTGAGCAAGCCGGATTACGTCCAAATCGTTGAAGAAATGTTCACGAAAACAAAGGACAAGCCGACAAAGGAGTTCACATACCTGGGCAAGCACGTGGTGAGATGGGACGCTATTTCAAAGATCACGGGTAAGCCGCTGTTCACGGCAGACATGATAAACTTGTTCAAGAACGCAGTATTCGTCCACAGCGTACGCTCCAAGTACGCTCACGCCAAGATAAAGAAGATAGACTACAGTGAGGCTTTGAAATACCCTGGTGTTCTAAAGGTAATAACAGCCAGGGATATTCCTGGGATTAACGACGTGGGGTATGTGCTACCAGACCAGCCATTGCTAGCGGATAGGAAGGTTAGATTCATCGGGGATACAGTAGCATTGATCGTTGCGGAATCTCTCGAGAACGCCAGAGATGCAGGCGAGCTAGTAAACGTTGATTACGAGCCTCTCCCGGTTTACACGGATGTGTTGCAGGTAATGGATTTAAACGGGCTGACCGAGAAGGAGCATGTACTAATACATGATGAGAGAGGTAGCGACGTCCTGTCCAGGTACAAGATAAGGGTTGGAGACGTTGAAAAAGCGTTCAAGGAAGCGTCCGTCGTTGTGGAAAACAAGTATAGAACCCCAATGCAGGAGCACGCTTACCTGGAGCCGGAGGCCGCAATAGCTATCCCTGAACCTGATGGAAGCGTGACGATATACGCGAAGACGCAGTGTCCGTTCGACACGAGAAAAGCTGTTTCAAACGTTCTTGGACTCCCGTTCAACATGGTGAGGGTTGTAGCGCCTGCGCTAGGAGGCGGTTTCGGAGGGGCGGAGGATGTTGGAAACGAGATCGCAGCTAAAGCCGCGCTAGCCGCCCTGGCATTGAAGAGGACAGCAGTAGTTCTCCATACAAGGGAGGAGTCAATAATAGGTCATACGAAGCGCCACCCAATGGTGGCGAAGTATAGGCATGCGGCAAGCAAGGATGGAACCCTCCTAGCCGTTGACGCTGACATAGTGCTTGATACTGGAGCATATGCGAGTCTTGGGCCCTTCGTAGGGTGGAGAGCTGTTGTTCACAGCACTGGACCCTACAAGGTTAGAAACGCCCGCGTCGACCTGGCTGTAGTCTATACCAACCGAGTCCCTGCTGGAGCGTTCAGAGGCTTCGGCAACCCGCAGGTCACGTTCGCGGTTGAGAGGCAGATGGATCTTCTTGCTGAGGAGTTAGGAATGGATCCCGTGGAGTTCAGGCTTAAGAATATCTTGAGAAACGGTGATAGAACGGTTCACGGCCAGCTGTTAGATCACGGGGTAGGCTTAGAGGATGCTATCAAAAGAGCTCTAGAGATAAGTGGGTGGAGTGAGAAGAGAAAACTATACAGCACGCTTAAAGGCCCTGCGAGAAGAGGCATTGGTATAGCTTTAATGTATCATGGGAACAGCATTGGGGCTGAGGGAGCTGACTTCTCCACCGTATCGCTCATAATTCAGAGAGATGGAAGCATAATATTCAGAACCGGTTTAACCGACATGGGCCAAGGCTCTCTACAAGGACTAGTCAACATTGCAGCCGAGATACTTGGCGTTCCGCCAAGCTATTTCAAAATCGAGCCTCCAGACACTGCTGCGACCCCGGACGCAGGTCCAACTGTGGCCTCGAGATCGACCGCGATGGGCGGGAACGCGACCCTGGTGGCGGCGTACAAGATTAGGCAGAGATTGAACAAGCTTGCTGCTGAAATGCTGGGATGTGTAAGCCCTGAGGATGTTGTGATCGAGGCACCCAAAGTATACTGTAAGGATCAGCCGGACCACCATATAACCTGGAAAGAGCTCATAGAGCAAACCTTCTGGAAGGGGATACCAATCCAGGAGTTCGGATATTACAGAGCACCCCCGGCTGAATGGCACGAGGAGACGGGCACCGGACAGCCATACTTCACCTATACTTTCGGAGCTGTAGTGAGCGATGTGGAAGTAGATATTGAAACCGGGTTGACCAAGGTCGTGGAAGCGACCGTTGTATACGACATTGGCCGGGTTGTCAACAGGACTGGTGCCGAGCATCATGGCGTTGGAGGATACATCCAGGGAATGGGCTACGCGCTCATGGAGGACACTGTTCATTCAGAAAACGGGCACGTTTACAGCACCTCGTTCTCCACATACCATATTCCAACAGGCCTTGATATTCCAGAGAGAATTAACGTGGACTTTGTCGAAGCAGGCTTCATAAGAGGGCCCTTCGGGGCCAAAGGATTAGGAGAACCCTCAATAGTTGCGATAGCTCCCTCAATAGTGAACGCCATAGCCCACGCTATTGGAAGCAAGCAAGCCAATAGATTGTTGAACAGGATTCCAGCAACACCCGATTTTGTGAGAGGCGTGTTAAAGAGGGCTGGGTTAGCCCGATAAACCATTTTTATTTTCTTCTCTCCTCTTCTCTTCAAACTATATGATCACATCTCAATCTATCGAGATTTATTGAGGAATTACTACACCGTGGTCTGGAACGAGGACCCTGCCTCTTCTCCTCTCCTCGATAACACCCCCTGCCACGTAGTATTCGCCTGGCTCAAGCTCCGAGTAAACCTCCCTTAACGACTCCAACTCCATTATTTCGTTACCAACCCTGGCAAGATATCTTGCAGGTATAAGGGGTGCGGTTATTCTTTCCAACACCTTGAAAAACCCATTGTAAGAAGCATATTCTTCAACCTTATCCACACAATAATTGTAACCTGTTGACAGCGATACTAGTTTAACGTTAACGTGGACACCTCCTAGAATAAAATGCAGGAACGTGTTACGCTTCAGCTTTAAATAGTTCTCCAACGGCATTCTAGAAGAATGCTTCTCTAAATACTCATTGACAATAATGTATTCACCCGCTCTCCTCAGCACACCTTTGTTTAAGAGTTCTCTTAGCACCGATGCTGTTTCAACCGTGCTATTGTAGACTATAACGTCCACATCCCTAGGATTTCTAAAACCAAGTATCGAGGAACCGCTCACTTCTACTTCCTCCCCTTTATTCCTGATCAGCTCCGACAGGGTTGACAATAAGTAAGTTACTTGCTGGTTCACCCTTGCTACCGGCTTGAAGACTTCGGCTAAGGGAATTAGCGGGGCATTCCGCTTAATGCAGTCCCAAAACCTCATCGATTCTGCGAGCCATTTTATTTCATGGTGGTAGAGTTTTCCATTGTTGACCAGGTCATATCTGGGATATGCTACAATCGCGTCTCCTGGGTGCTGATAACCTTTAACAACCCATCCCAACCCTCTATACAAAAGGACTTCGCCTTCCAAGAGCCGAAGCATTATGGGAGACACGCCCCATCCATTCCTTCAGTGCCAGTCTGCAATGTGAATGTGATCTTTAACCTCTATCAAGCATTCTCCATATATTTTATTCAGCACAACCTTAGTGACAACGTCTTGAGGTGCTCCGTAATAGGCCTGGCCATTGCCAAGTACTAGGATCTTGGAGGTGTAAGGCATGAGGAGCATGGGGTCGTGTGAGCTTAAGATGATGAGTTTTTCATTGGATATTCGACCGAAAAGATCCGCCATCATTTTCCTTCCCTCCGGGTCTATGTTGGAAAGGGGCTCGTCGAGGATTATGATTGGCGTGTCAAGCATTAATGTGCGAGCTATCATTAATCGCTGAAACTGGCCTCCTGAAAGCCTCGAAATCTTCGAAGCCCATAATTGCTCCTCCAGCCCGACCAGCTTCAATGCCTCCGCTATCCTCTCGGAGCTGGCTTTTCTCCCAAATACGCGGGGCCATTTACTGTTTAGCCTCATGCAACACTCCATGAACTCGAAAACCGTTAGGGGGAGATTCCTAGGGATTTCAAACCTCTGTGGAAGATATGCGACCATCCCCTTCAATTTCTGGGTTGAACCGGTAACATCGTCTTTATCTATGAGGATTCTGCCTTTGCTCGGCTTTAGCAAACCCAGGATCGTGAGGAAAAGAGTTGTTTTGCCGGCGCCATTAGGGCCTATTACTTGGATCAAACCGGGGCCTTGGAATTCAGCTGTAAAGTTCTCTACGATTTTTTTCGCCCCACGTATAATGGTTAAATTTTCAAGCAAAATCTTCATGCCCATCCCTGTGCACAAATTATTTTAAAGGGTTAAAATTTATTTATGCACAATGCGGTGGTAGGGTTGAGAAAGGCTTTAATAGTATTCCTCATCATCGGCTTGATATGGCTACCTTCGTACCATGGCGAAACACAGGGGTTAACCATTGTCACAACGTTTTCAAGCCTTGTCCCAGATATTTCACTAATCACGTGTCCCGGCGATACTGTTAAAGGTTTGATTCCAGCTGGAGTTGATCCCCATGAATACATGCTGACCCCTGATGATGTGAATTATTTGAAGAAAGCCGATGTTATCGTTTCAACCGCTCATACACATGCTGAG
>NZ_DBOUKL010000055.1:0-5605 GCF_059755995.1 Thermosphaera sp.
CTCCTATAGTACCTGGCCAGGTGCACGCTGCCAGCCCTTCTTAAATCGCTCAGCCAGATCTCAAGGGGCTTCCCATAGTACTTCATCGTGGAGAACTGCTTCTTATCGAACACGTCAATGTTCTCGAGAGTCATAACTATGGTGTCAACTCTTCCATCGTGAGCACTCCACCTAGCCGTTGCAGTGTCCCGTGGGGAGACTGACACCACGGTTTTACCAACAGGGATTTTAGCCAGTGCCTGCTTCAACTCCTCGAGGCTCCTGGGAGAGAGCACTTTCTTCCCCACAACCCTTACCCCTCCGCCACCGTCAGGGTTCTCCCAGCAGGCGAGCGCGGAGTAGCCTAGTGCAGCAGCCTTTTCCAGGAGCTCGCTACTGCAGTCTTTAACGTTTAAGTCCGTGAACATGAGCTACCAGCCGGTTAATAGTTTATGACACAATTAAGATATTCACGGCTTCAACGTATTAAGCCTATTTGTCTAAGCAGGGCTTTAACCTCCTCCTCCCTCCTGGCGTTGGAGAAGTGGACGACTACTTTTACCACGTCGTCAGAGTCGAGAAGCCTGAGGCTCCCAGTGTAGGCGTCCTGCTTGCTGAACCTTAAGTAGAGCCTCCCCGTTCTAGCATCATACCTGAGCTTGAAGCTTGCTGATAGAATGCTCTTCTCGGTATCAGAAAGGTTTTCCGCCAGGTGCTTGAGGAGTAGCTCACCGTCCACGGCTTCAGCCTTCATCAGCAAGATCCTGTTGCCGTAGAAGCCGTGGAGGGTTTCAGAATCGATCTTAACGCTTGATTGAAGGGTTTTGGGAAGCAGGTTTAAAAGAGCTGTGCGGACTTTCTCACAATCCTCTGTTGAGTGGCAGGAGGTGGTTACCTCCACGCTCTTAACAACTACTCTTCGTTTATCCTCTCTGCTACCTGCCATGGATCGCGTGCTCCCCTGCTAGCCTCATGCCTCTTCTTCAGCAACCTCTCCTTCTGCTTCCTCTTCCACTTGTAGTTGGTTGTGCCGCTGATCCCGCGGCTCTTCCTCAACCCTCTCATCTTCTTCCCAGCACTGGTTAAGCCTCTGAAAACCCTGCCCCTGTTCTGCGGCTCACATATCCACTTAATCTCCGGGTCGCTGCATATTGCCGGGTGGTGTGGATCCACCAGTATTACCTCATACCACTTGTACCTGCCGTCCTCGCCCACGTAGTAGCTGTTCAGGACTTCGAGACCGGGGAATTTCCGGGCAGCCCTTTCCTCAGCTATCAGCCTTATACTCTTCGCCGGGGCGTACCCGTAGACACCCATTCTCTTCGGCCTTCTACCGCTGTCAGGCCTCGGCTTTCTCTGACCTCCCTTCCTAACCCTTACCCTTGCGATTACGAAGCCCGGCTTAGCCTTGTAGCCTAGCTCCCTGGCCCTGTCAAGCCTTGTCGGGGATTCAACCCTCACCACCGAGGGCTGCCGCCTCCACTCTATCAGCCTCTGCCTCATCAACTCCTTCATGTCTCCTTCGTAAGGCTTCTTCCAAAGCTCCGCAATATAGTGGTAGATGCTTCTAGCCATGGCTTAAGCACCATTACTAAGGGTTAATATGATTTTATACGGGGTTTATAAAGTATGGTTTTTAAAGAAATTCATGGTGCCTTGTGAATGCCCCCGCCCGAGAAGCTAATAGGCATCGTAGGCAAGACCAACGTGGGCAAGTCAACCCTTTTCAGCGCTTTAACAATGGTTCCCGTTAAAATAGCCGACCACCCTTTCACAACCATCGAGCCCAACATAGGGGTAGGCTATGTTAGAACCCCCTGCGTCCACGTCGAGCTCGGCCTCAAGCAGTGCAATCCTAGAACAGGCTTCTGCGCCAGAGGCTTCAGGTTTATCCCTGTCAAGCTAATGGATGTTGCCGGGCTCATACCAGGAGCTAGCAGGGGACGAGGGCTGGGTAATAAGTTCATGGATGACCTGAGGCAGGCTGACGTTCTCATACACGTTGTCGATGCATCGGGCGGGACAGACCTCGAGGGAAACCCGGTTAAGCCCGGCACCCAGGACCCTTTGGAGGAGGTTGAGCTTATCAGGAGGGAGATTGACGAGTGGTTTTCCTCGGTTGTTAAAAGAGTGTGGGAGGCGAAGATAGCGAAGAGCATTCAATCATCCTCAACCCCTCTCGACCTTGTGACGCAGAACCTGTCAGGCCTCAGCATTAGGAAGCACCATGTTATCGAGGCGTTGAGGGAGTCCGGCCTGGAGTCGAAGCCCTTCAAGAACTGGTCCGCCAGCGATGTCGAGCTTTTCGCTCTAAAGCTTAGGCAGGTTGCCAAGCCCATAGTGATAGCTGCTAACAAGGCGGATCATCCCGTAGCGGAGGAGAATGTGAAAAGGCTGAGGGAGAAGTATGGTGACGATGTGAAGCCTGTCAGCGGCCTCGCGGAGATGATTTTGAGAAAGGCGGCTCAATCAGGCCTCATAGACTACCTGCCCGGCGACCCAGGGTTCACGGTGAAGCCAGGGGTTGAGCTGTCAAGGGAGCAGTCCAGGGCGCTGGAGCTGGTGAGGGTTAATGTTCTCGAGAAATACGGGTCCACGGGCGTGCAGGAGCTTCTAAACTACGCAGTGTTCAGGAAGCTCGGGCTGATAGTGGTTTACCCGGTTGAGGATCAGAACAAGTACACGGATCACTCGGGCAACATCCTCCCGGACGCCTACCTTGTCCCAGGCAACACAACGGCCAGGGAGCTAGCCTACATGGTTCACACCGAGCTGGGGCAGGGCTTCCTCTACGCTGTCGACGCTAAGAGGAAGGAGAGGATTGGGGAGAGCTATGTGCTGAGGAATGGGGATGTGGTGAAGATAGTTTCAGCTAAGTCCTGATCAATCCCCTTCCCGATCGCTCCTCCTAGCCCTCAAGCTCTCCCAGTACTTTGAAGCCTCCCTGTAGTAGTAGTCGTCGCTTTTTCTCCCGCCGAAGAAACCGAGCCCCTTCTCCTCTAGAATATTCTTCAGCTCTGAAGCCTCCTTCTCCCCGATCTCACCACGCTCCCTCAGGTAGTCGACGACTCGAAGGGCTTCCTCAACACTCCTACACCTTCTTATGTAGTCTACAACTCCTGGGACGTAGCCTCTCCAAGGATCTATGCTGGAGGGGTCGAAGCCGACTGTTATGCTCTTCCCCTTATCCTCGACGAGCTCCTTGTAGAGGTTCGGGTACTTCTTCCTGAACTCTTCGATATCATGGATCATTTACATCATCGTGTAAAATATCTTGTCAACCCGGCTTATAACCTGCGCGGTTGCTCAGGGTATGTGGTTTTCGAGGGCACGTCCCTGTGGACAACAGCCCCCGGCAGGATCCAGGAGTACGAGCCTATCTTAACCCCCGGCATTATTGAAACGTTAACGCCTGTTTTCACATACCCGCCGATGACAGCCCCTAGCTTAACCCTTCCCGTATCCTCCAGCCTATCCTTCACCATCATTTTAACAGGCTTCTCGTCAAACCTGAGGTTCGCAGTGATCGTGCCCGCCCCCAGGTTAACGTTCTCGCATACGACGCTGTCGCCTATGTAAGCGAGGTGGCTTGCTCTAACGTTCTCGAACAAGACGCTCTCCTTTACTTCAACGCTGAACCCTACTTTAGAGCCGTTGCATATAACGCTGAAAGGCCTCACCCTCGCGTTCGGCCCTACCTCCACGTTAGAGTCTATGTAAACCGGCCCCTCCAGTGATGAGAACGAGTGGATCGTGGAGCCTTCTCCCACGTACACCTCCCCGGTTATCCTGACAGGCTCCTCCACCACTCCTTTAATACTCCTCTTCAAGTCTTCGAGAGCCATCTTATTAGCCTCCAGTATGTGCCACGGCCTCCCTATATCTATCCACCAACCCTTAGGCAACGTGTACACGTTCACCTGCTTCACCCTGGCTATGTTGCTAACTATGTCGGTGAACTCCACCTCCCCTCTAACGCTAACCCCCACGTTCTTATGCTCGTCAATATCCTTAGTGTTGAGCTTGTAGACCCCTGCGTTAGCGATGGGTGAGGGGGGTTGCGGAGGCTTCTCCACAATCCTCTTCAACCTCCCATTCTCTAGCTCGAGCACCCCGTAGTGTTCAGGCTTATCCACAACGGCTCCGAGGATGACGGGTTCTTTAATGCTGGTCAGCTCCCTGTAAACGCTCGCATCCTTAATGAAAACATCCGAGTACACTATGAGCACGTCCTCACTGTACGGCAGGTGGTCCAGTGCCTTGACCACGGCATCGCCAGTGCCCAACGGCGGGTCCTGAACCACGTACCTGACCCTGAGCCCCCTGTGAAACCTGCTCACGTAGTCCATGATCATCTCCTTCATATAGTTTACGACCAATACCACCTCGTCAATGTTTAAACGGCTCAGCCATTCGAGATGCCAGCCTAAAACCGGCTTGCAGAGAACTGGGATGAGCGGCTTAGGCCTCGTCTCCGTAACAGGTCTTAAGCGCACACCGTTACCTGCGGCTAGGACAACGGCTTTCATAGCATTCACATATTATTGTTAAGAACAAGTGTTTGTTAATAAAGAATCGTGTAAGGCTACTTAGACTTCAACTGAACCGGGGAGACGACCACGGCTGGCTTGGGCCCTTCCTCCGTGGGGATCATTATAAGCTTAGACTTGTATACTTCAACACGCCTGATAGGGTATATCTTCCTAGCAAGCTCGGCTATTTCATTAGATATCTTACCGCTCAGTATCTCGTTCACCAGCTCATCCATGGTGAGCTCCGGGGTTTTGGAAGCAATGTAGTCCTTGATAATCCTCCTGATAGCTCTTCTCTGGCTTGTCTTACACCTGAAGCTTGTCAAGGCCGCTATGGTGAGCCTCACCACGTACCCATCCTTGGTTGTAACGTCGAGTATTGCCTGGACCTTGCTGCTCTTCCTCCTGATCAAGCTCTTCATATAGTCTCTCGCCAGCTCATGCCCCCTGAACCTGGTGTACGCCTTACCCTCCTCAACGCTCACGATCTGGAAGTACAGCTTGACATGTACCTGGGAAATATCGCCTGTTAAGTCGTAAAGGGTTGTCTCAACAACCCTGCCGATAAGCTTCTCGGGCTCATCCGCCGGGGTGGTGCCCAGCGACACCTCTCCGAAAGCTTTCGGCGCGAGCACTTCATACCATTTCTTCATCTTCCACTTGTCTCGCGCAGTATACTTGGCTTTAGCCGGCATAATCATCCCTTTCCATGTCTAGGTAGGGTTTATATCGTTTTAGGGGTTATTTAAACATTGCCAGCTTCTCAGCAACCTCCAGTAGCTTCAAGACCTCGTCAACACTCCCTTTTAAAGTCCTAAGCTCCTTCAAACCCCTGGGGGCTGTGAAAACAAGCATGTAGGAGGAGCCTTCCCCGCTAACCCTCTCCTCTATGACAACCCCTTTCGGAGGTGTTGCGTTATCCGGGTGGAGCATCCTGTATACCGAGGCGATGAAGCCTGGGTTTCCTGATGCTTTAACAACCGCTTTAAACCCCGCCACCCTGGATCACGCATAGTTGCTTATCATCGCAGGACTCGTAAACCTTTCTCGGATCCCAGCCAACCCTGAGAAGTTCCCTCGCCACAGTGTAGACG
>NZ_DBOUKL010000056.1:0-4231 GCF_059755995.1 Thermosphaera sp.
GTACTATGTAGGGAGGAAGTAGCTTGAAACAGGAACTAAGGCTGAAAACCGGCGTAGCGTTTTCAGTCTTCATCGCCTCGATAATTCTCCCAATCGCTTACACGTACTTCTCAAGCGTTAACCAGGATGTATCAGATATCATACTCTCGTACCGTTTCTACCGTTCAGTCTACACGGTACTAGCGGGGATAGTCCTGGCATCATCGGGATGCATGCTTCAATCAACTTTTAGAAACCCTCTTGTAGACCATCACATACTCGGGGTTGGAGCAGGAGCATTATTCGCTGTATACCTAACCATTCTCATACACGGATACTCCAGCATGTTTATTATCGCCCTCGCCGCCTCGGCCGGAGGCTTGCTCGCGCTCTCCCTATCGGTAGGGATCGCCGAGGTTATGTCGGGAAGCGATGCAGCATACGTGCTGTCAGGGCTTGGAGTGACAAGCATGTTCTCAGGGCTCTCCATTCTCCTACTCTATTATGTTGCGCCAAGGTATGGACTTGCCTCCCTGATGCTGACCGGGAGCTTCGTGCATTCAAGGAAGGAGATGATGCCCTATGTTCTCACGCCCGCCGCAGTGATGATCATCTCCTACTTCGCCTTGGCTAAAAAGATGAACACTGTGGTGATAGGGGATGACTACGCGTTGCAATTAGGGGTTAATCCTAGAAGAGTTAGGCTGACCACTGCACTGATAGTTGGGGTTTCCTCAAGCCTGATTGTTTCAATTTTTGGAATGATAGGCTTCATAGGTCTTGTAACACCGCACATGGCTAGGCTCTTTTTAAAGACAAGCGATAACAGGCTGATTACACCATTAGCCATGGGCCTGGGCTCCCTCTTACTCTACGTCACCGACTTGTTTTCCCGAACCATCGCTGCAGGAGTAGTAGGGGAGATACCTGCTGGAGCGGTAACATCGGCAGTTGGAGCCCCATTCTTCCTCACACTACTTATCAAAAGGCTTAGAGGTGTTTAGCATTGATCGAGTTGAGAGAGGTTTCGGTGAGATATGGGAAAAACCTCATAGACGCGTTGAAAAACGTAACCGCCGTGATACCTGAGCGTTCCGTGTCCTGCGTCATGGGTCCTAACGCTTCCGGTAAAACCACCCTGCTTAAGGCAATAGCCCAGCTAGTCGATTACAAGGGGATAATCGAGTTCGACGGGAGAGACGCTAGAAAGATTGTTAAAACCTTGAGACGAGTCCTCGCCTACGTGTCAGCAGTAGAGGTTAGAGACCTTCTAGGCGTAACAGTGCTGGACCTTCTCGTTTACTCGAGATACCCTGTCTCCGATAAATTCTTAACAAGCATTAAAGATGTGGAGGAGTCAGTCAAAACCGCTGAATCCATGGGTATTAAGCACCTCCTACGTAGAAGGGTTAACGAGCTCAGTAGCGGGGAGCTTCAAAAAGTTCTCATAGCCTCAGCTATCGTGAGAAGCCCGGAAATCCTTCTCCTCGACGAGCCCGAGAGCCATTTAGACATGCGCTCTAAAATATGGCTTTCAAGATTCTTGAAGAGCATGTCTGACAAGATAACAATAGTGTTGTCTACTCACGACCCTTACTTCGCATCCTTGACCTGCGACTACTTAATGCTCTTATCCCGTGGAAGGCTGGTTTTCTCGGGTCCCCTTGACCAACTACTCCGAAACCCGGGGGTTCTTGAAGAAGTATATGACACGCCGTTTACTACTGTTGAAGTAGGGGATTACGAGGTATTGATTCCCCTCCCCTTCAAACCACAGGGTTAGAAGCGTTAAGCAGTGAAAATGGAGGATCGTGCAGAGCGGCTGAAGTCCTGTATCGGTGAATTCTTTAAGGAGATGCACATAACTGGGCTAAAGAGTGGATAACTACAGAGTCAGACCTTATCCCCTCGTAAACCCTCCAGACAACAACCAAGGAGTTCTCTAACTCTACCCAGCTGTCTCCCTCGAGAATCTTACTTACGTAATCGGCGGGTACGCGTGGAAAAATTATGCCGCGAGCAGAGCCTAACGAGACGCCTATCATCCAAATACTACTAGACGATCCTGTCCCAATAACCAGGTAGTCTCTTAGATCAACAATCCTGGACGCGGCCATTTCTAAGAGATGTGTGGATAGCGGCGCGTAAGCAGTTATATGAAACCCCTTGTTGTTGCTAATAGTTTTGATCTCAAGGGTATTGAACAGTTTCTTGAGAGACTCCTCAATCACGCCCCCGGAGTCATCTATGAGTCCCCTAACTCTCAAATACTCGATTATTTTCCGAACCCTTCTCTCACTCATTTTCAAAACTTTAGAAGCCCCAACTCTCCCCAAGCCCTTCCAACTGTGTGCTAGCAAGACCTGGAGGAGTGTTAGCTCGCTGAACCCTTGGACGTTTCTAAGAGCTCTCAAAGCTTCTATAAAATCACTGCATTGAAGGCTCATTAACGGCCTCCCATGACGGTTTCAACAACTTCTGCACTGTTTAAAACCTTTGCGCCCAGCACCTTCCTCATGTATTCTAAAGCGTACATGTGATCGCTCTCGGAGAAGGCTGCGACAGCGTCAGAAACAACTATGATGTTGAACCTCTCGTAGAAGGCGTCGATAGCTGTGTGGAGAACACATATGTGCGTGTGGATCCCGGTTAACACAACCGTGTTAACCCCTAGGTCCCGTAGCACATTAGCCAATCCTGTGTCACGGAAGCCGCTGTAAGACCTCTTCTGCAAGACCAAGTCCATCTCACCAGGCTGCAACTCCCTCACTATTCCAGACTCCTCACCATGGGTTAGTGCGTGAGGACCCCATATCGATAATTCCCTGTCAAACGGAAGATGATTATCTATTAAGTAGATCACGGGAATGCCATGTCTCCTAGCGTTCTCAGCAAGCATTCTGATAGTGGGAATTATTGCTTCCGCGCTGGGGCTTCTCAGTCTCCCGTGGACAAACTCCTCTATCATGTCAATGATGAGTAGGGCGGGCTTCATGGTGACCACTATATGAATATTAAGACGTAACATCTTATTATGTTAACGAATGATGAACGACTTCGGTCGCGAGCTCTCGGCGATGAAGAACCGTGTGAGGGCTGATCATTATTGATCGTTTTTTAAGCAGGATGCTTACATACGAGTATATACGGTATTTATCAATTATTAATGTTTTTAAATCCGGACATGGATAAAAACCGATTGGTGAAGTTATGAATTCACTTGCATCACTATACGAAAATGACCCCGTATACCAGATGGCTGTTAAACAGCTTAAGGAATCAATCAATATTCTTGGTTACCCCGAGGAGTATGTTGAAATACTGAGACACCCTGAGAAGCTTGTTCAGGTTAGAATAACGATTAAAAGAGACAACGGTAAGCTTGAAACATACCTGGGCTGGAGAAGCCAGCACAACAGTGCTTTAGGACCCTACAAGGGAGGCGTAAGATACGGTGAAAACGTTACCCCAGGTGAGGTAGTCGCACTATCTATATGGATGACCTGGAAGACCTCGCTTGCAGGACTACCATACGGTGGCGGTAAAGGAGGCGTAAGAGTGAACCCGAAGGCTATGAGTCCAAGAGAGCTGGAAGAGTTGAGCAGGAAGTTCTTCGCAGGTATTGCAAGAGATGTGGGCCCCGACGTCGACATCCCAGCGCCAGACGTCTACACCAACCCGCAGACAATGGCATGGTACTTCGACGAATACAGCAAGATCGCAGGCTACAATGCATGGGGAGTTGTAACAGCGAAACCCGTGGACCTAGGAGGGTTGAACGCCAGAGTCGTGTCCACAGGATACGGCACAGCGCTAGCGGCAAGAGAGGCGGCTAAGAAGGCTTTAGGAACGTTCGAGGGCAAAACCGTTGCTGTACATGGTTTCGGAAACGTTGGAATGTACGCTGCTAAATATGCCCAGGAGTGGGGTGCGATAGTAGTAGCGGTTAGCGACAGCAGCGGGTACATCTACGACCCCAAGGGTATTGATGTGGAGGAAGCGATCAGGGTTAAGAACGAGACCGGTAAGGTGACCAATTACAAGAAGGGTGATGTAAAGGTTTCAACAAACCACTTAGAGCTCCTGGAGCTACCAGTTGACGTTTTAATACCTGCCGCCACCGAGAACGTTATAACGATGGAGAACGTTCACAGGATTAAGGCCAAGGTAATCTCAGAGGGCGCAAACGGACCTACAACTCCTGAAGCAGATAGAGTTCTCCACGAAAAAGGAGTCGTAGTCGTCCCAGACA
>NZ_DBOUKL010000057.1:0-8639 GCF_059755995.1 Thermosphaera sp.
GCCCCAACAGCCTCCACCACAAAACGCTACGCAGGCTCCCGCTCCCACAACCCAGCAGCCTACCCCACAGCAACCACCTGCGGCACAGCCTACCGACTACACGATGCTAATTGTTGCACTAGCAGTAGTCATAATACTAGTGGCTATCATAGCCCTCCTATACTTAAAGCGGCCGAAAAAGACTTCTAGCTAGGGTTTATAACAAAACCGGTGTTTAAAAAAATGTTTTTTTCCTCCCTGGCTCTAAGTAGAAAATTTTTGATAAGCCTCCTAAAGAGGATAACCTGGCTTATCCTGACGTACTGGATCACGATATCAATCATCTTCATTTTACCCCGGCTTATCCCTCAGAACCCCGCCTGGAACTATCTTCAAAGCCTTTACCAACAGTACATGCTTTATCCTGAAACACTGAAGGCCTACGAGATCCGTCTTCTAAGAGAGTACGGTGTAGGTATGCCGTTATGGTGGCAGTACATGGATTTCCTAGTACGGACCTTCTCTGGAGACCTGGGAACATCTATCTCGTTCTATCCAGCCAAGGTCGTTGAGATCTTTGTGCGCGCTATTCCATGGACCCTAGCACTGTTAGTCCCCTCAATCCTGCTTTCATGGACAGTGGGAACCCTCCTAGGAGCCTATATAGGCTATAAGCGTGGAAAAAGAATAGAGAAAATATTCATGAGTTTCTCGTTTATAATCTCCAATATTCCATCCTACTGGCTTGCCCTCCTCATGATCTTCACATTCTCCTTCACGCTCAAGTTATTCCCATCGGGTGGAGCCCTCTCACCGGGAATAACCCCTTCTCTCTCATGGGCATTTATATCCGACTTTCTGTGGCACTATACACTTCCATTTGTAACGCTCTTCATAATATGGACCGCGGGCTGGACTGGCAACATGCGGGCCCTGGTTTCATCCGAGCTTGAAAGCGAATACGTGAACTATCTGCGGAGCATGGGGGTAAAGGACAGCATAATCTTCAGGTATGTCATGCGCTACGCCATGATCCCCCAGCTCGTAGGGCTTGGCGTCGCTATGGGTGGAGTAGTTGTAGGAAACCTCTTCGTAGAGACGGTCTTCAGTTATCCCGGAATAGGCTACTTTGTCAGCGCGGCGCTAGGCTCTCTGGACTACCCGCTTATCCAAGGATTCTTTGTACTAATCGTGGGCTTCGTATTTCTATCAAATTTCATGGTAGACTTGCTACGCCTGGCTCTCGACCCCAGGGCAAGGGTGTAGAAGATGAGCGGTAGGAACGTCTATATGGAGACAATAACATATCTCTTCAAGCGTAACAAGCGTTTCTTGATAGCTTTCACTGTCTTCACCGCTATACTGCTAACTGGATTGTTAGGACCAATACTTTACCCTGTAGATCCCTACTACATGGGGTTTCCCATCCAGCTTCCTCCATGTTGGTCCCATCCGCTGGGAACAGATAGGTTTGGACGAGACATTCTAGCACAACTTCTATACGGCATAAGAACCTCACTATACATCGGCTTCCTAGTTGCGGTAGTCTCAACCTTTCTCGGAACCCTTCTCGGGTCTCTCGCAGGATACTTTGGCGGATGGCTCGACAGCATTGTTGACGGCTTGACCAATATGCTCCTCACAATACCCTCAGGCTTCGTGCTGATAATAGTCACAGCATACATACCCAATAGGACAGTCGAGATACTCGCAGTGATAATGAGCATATTTCTTTGGCCAGGCTACGCGAGAGGAATAAGAGGACAGATAAAAAGCCTGCTTAACAGCGACTTCATAATTCTCAGCCGCGTCTCGGCACTGAGCTCTTGGAGGATACTCTTAGAGGACATATTGCCCAACATTATGGTGTTCATAGTTGTGAACTTTGCCTCATTTCTCGGGTCTGGTATATGGATGGAAACAGCTCTTTCCTTCATAGGTGTGGGAGCCCTCAGGACAATATCCCTTGGATCACTCCTTTACTGGGCTGGAACCCTAGACGCCATAAGAAGGGGATTATACTGGATGTTTATTCCTCCCGGAATCATAATAACGGCTACAGTAACCTCTCTACAGGTACTAGCAACATCACTCGAACCCGTTTTCAATCCCAGGCTAAGAGAGGTTGGTATAGCCGAGGTGTAATCACTATGACTCTCAACGGAAAGATCCTCTTGGAGCTAGACAATGTTCGGGCATACTATTACATAACTCACCGTGGAGTGGAAAGAGCCGTAAAGGCAGTTGATGGAGTCTCGCTGAAGGTCTATAATGGGGAGATTCTAGGAATAATAGGTGAGAGTGGCTCGGGAAAATCAACCCTTGCCGAAGTTATGATGATGAACATACGCCCCCCTCTAAGATTCCTTGAAGGTAAGGTAACATTTCACGATGAGGAGGAAGGCATTATAGAACTGTCCACAAAGACTTACGAGTATCTGCAAAACCACGTATTCGGGAGCAGGATAGCCATCGCCCCTCAAACGGCAATGGTTGCCCTACCCCCCGCTCATAAGCTATGGAAGATTGCGAGGGATATTTTCGAATCTCACGGTATAGTCAAGACTAAGGAAGAAGTCGTTGCCCACTTAAGCGAGATATTCGAGAAGCTTAAGCTTCCGCCTGAAACGCTCAACAAGTACTTCTTCGAGCTTAGTGGCGGTATGAAACAGCGAGTCGTCCTAGCTATGTCCTCACTTTTAAACCCTGACATCCTTATAGCTGACGAGATAATAGCTGCCCTGGACGTCGTCGTAGCTAAAACAGTTCTCGAGACGCTTAAACAGATCCGCGACGTCGGACTTGTAAGTTCGGTCGTATTCATATCTCATGATGTACCAGCAGTCTTTGAAGTCGCCGACAGGATAGCGGTCATGTATGCCGGGAAAATTGTTGAGATAGGTCCCTCTGCAGAGATAGCGAGAAACCCTCTACACCCCTACACACGACTCCTACTTGAATCACTCGTCACCATTGAAAAAGGAGTGGAGAGGGGAAAACTTAAATGGGTCCCCGGCGAGTTTCCAGATCTATCCAATCCTCCACCCGGTTGTAGATTCCACCCACGATGCCCATTTGCGAGGAGTGTATGCAGGGAGGTTATACCTGAACTAGTTGAAGTGAGACCCAATCATTATGTTGCTTGTTTGATGTACGGTGAGAGATATGGGAGTAGTTCTTGATGCCCGGAATATAACAAAGATCTATGAATCTGGCTTCGTCAGGACTACACAAGTTAAAGCACTCGATCGTGTCAACTTGAGAGTTTCCCAGGGAGAGATAATAAGCATTGTGGGCGAGAGCGGGTCAGGGAAAACAACCCTAGCTAAGATAATAGCTAGGATAGAGCCTCCGACATCGGGGGACGTCGTCTTTCTAGGCAAAAACGTATGGAAGGATATACGGGAAAAGGAGGACATTAAATGGTTCTACAGGAACCTAAACATAATCTTGCAAGATCCCTACGCTGTCTTCAACCCATTCCATAAAGTGGACAGGGTACTTGAAATCGCGCTGAAGCTAAATGGAATAGATCCTTCGAGCGAGGAGGGAAAGAAAAGTATCCTTGAAGCCGTTAAGAGCGTTGGCTTAAACCCGCAAGAAGTCCTAGGGAGATATCCGCATCAGCTCTCAGGAGGACAAAAGCAAAGACTTATAGTAGCAAGGCTGTACCTTATCAAGCCTAAACTTATCATATCCGACGAGCCTGTTTCCATGGTTGACCCTTCACTAAGGGCACTAATATTAAAGCTGCTCGTGGACCTCGTCCAAGCTACCGATTCATCAATGATCTTTATCACCCATGATATTGGCCTTGCCTACCACGTGGCTACCAGGATGATCGTCTTGTACAAGGGGAGAATAGTTGAAGAAGGTTCACCCGAAGAAATAGTGTCACAGCCCCGAGAAGAATACACTAGAACTCTTATCAGCAGTCTTCCAAGGGTGGTGCGATGAAGTCACAGGAAGACAGGTTTACAATTCCGCTCATATTTATCTTATTTATATTATTAACATTACTTATTTTAACTACGTACTTTGATTTATATTCTAAAATAAATTATTTTTATAATATTTATCCTAGACAAAGTTATATAAATATTGAAGAGGTGAATAAAAGTATGATATTAGGAATAACAGAGGAAAAAACAGGCTACCTGCTCTTCGACTGGGTAAAGGGCAACGTTATCATCCGGAGCAGGAGCGCCGACGAGGTATTTGAACACGCTGTGAAGCTACTCGCCCCCACGGGCGGCTCTATCATAGTTAACCCAGGAACGTACACCCTTACGAAACCACTGACGCTTGGCTCGAAAATTTCCTTAAAAGGAAATGGTTTTCCAACACTTGTCTTCCCAGCTAACAGTGATGGCATAGTGATAAGCGAGGATTCTTCATATGTTGAAATATCGGGTCTTATAATAAGGGGCTCTAAGGAAAGCAGGAGTGGAGCCCTCCTAAGAATAAAAAAACATGGTTTTACTATTCGGATAGCTAACCTCGAACTGTTCAGTCATTACGACGGCATCATCATTGAGGGAGGTATGCCTCCCAAGGACTTTTGGGGGATAATAATATCGGGCGTTCACGTCCACGACATGTCCAATAACGGGCTTGTTGTTAAGGGATATGGTAACGTGCTATACGTCAAGGAGTCTAATATTGCAAACTCCGGTAATGCGTGTATTGTCCTGGAAGACACTGCGGACGGTGTGATGGAGTTCAATAACATTCACTGTTTTAACAGCGGTAAGTACAGCGTCTTGGCGTATAACACCCAGGGAGGCTATGTTCAGCACAAGCGTTTCGTACACTGTAACCTTGAGGGAATAGACATGAGGCCCGAGACTTCCAGATTCACAAACTGCATAAACATAGCTTTCATAGACGTGGAAATAGCAGGGATGCGTGGGAACGGTCTCGAGCTTATAAATTGTCGTGATGTAAGGATCATCGGAGGCCGAATAATAAACAACAGTATCGGATCTCCTTTAAAGTACTCCGGGATATACCTAAAGGACTCAAGGAACGTGTTGATTCAAGGCGTCTTCATATACGACTTTTCCCCACCAGGACAAAAGACACAAGGATTCGGTATCTACGAGGATGGGAGTAGCGACTATAATATCTTCCAAGGAAACGTCTTAAGCGGTAACGGGCTTGCAGCCTTGAAGGTTTCCGGTACCCATTCAATTGTCCAAGGCAACATCGGGGGTGACTGACTTGAAAGGTAAAGAAAAATTCTTCTTTGGTTTCTCTGAGTCCGGGTTTCAGTTTGAGATGGGGATTCCGGGAAGCGAGGATCCTAATTCTGATTGGTGGGTATGGGTTCACGATGGCGATAACATAGCCTCAGGCCTGGTTAGCGGAGACCTGCCCGAGAACGGTACAGGGTACTGGGATCTCTACAAAGTGGATCACAACATAGCCGAGTTCCTAAGCATGGACGCTGCCCGTATTGGGGTCGAGTGGAGCAGGATATTCCCGAGGGACACTAGGGGTGTGAAAGTACATGTTCAGCAGAGCAGTGAGGGTGGGATAGAGTTCATCGAGATAACAGATACCGCCATAAAGCAGTTAGACGAACTCTCAAATAAGCAAGCCGTCAAGAGATACAGGGAGCTCCTCTCCGACTGGAAAAACCGCGATAAGCTACTCATTCTAAACCTATACCACTGGACCATGCCGACGTGGCTTCACGACCCCCTGATGGTGCGAAGGTACGGACCCCTCCACGCGCCCTCGGGCTGGCTTTCAAAAGATACAATTGTAGAGTTCGCCAAGTTCGCCGCTTACATGGCTCACGTCTTTGATGAAATAGTCGATTACTGGAGCATAATGAATGAGCCGAACGTTGTATACATGGGGGGCTATTTCGGTACAGGGTTTCCTCCTGGTATCATAAACCGTGAATACATGATGAACGCGGCGCGAAACCTGATAGAGGCAGTTGCCCGTGCCTATGATGCCGTCAAGCAGTATTCCAGGAAACCTGTAGGCCTCATACATGCAATAATATGGTTTGAACCCAAGTCTGATACAGAGGAGGCCATTAAAGCTACTAATAGAGCCGAGGAACTCTGGCAAAAAGGAGTCCTGGACTCACTAACCAGGGGACAATCTTTCTTCTATCCTTCGCCTCGGAAAGACCTCAGGAACCACATTGACTGGCTAGGAGTGAACTATTATAGCAGGCACGTTGTCGACGAGGCAAAGAACTCGCTCGGATACAGGTACGTTAAGGGCCTGGGATTCTCGTGTGGTGCGAGGAAATCACTAGCCGACCGCGTATGTAGCGATATAGGTTGGGAGTTTTACCCTGAGGGGCTCTACAAGATCTTGTTAAAGCTCTGGAAGGAGTACATGCTCCCTATGATAATTACCGAGAACGGTGTAGCTGATGCGGAAGACAGTATTAGGCATCAGTACATTTTTGAGCATGTAAGATCTGTCTTCAAAGCCATCCGGGAAGGGGTTGATGTGAAAGGCTATCTGCACTGGGCACTTACAGACAACTACGAGTGGGCTTCAGGGTTCAGACCAAGGTTTGGTCTCGTAGAGATTGATTATGTGACTAAGCGTCGAAGGATTAGGCCTAGTGCTATAGTCTTGAAACACATTATTCACGAGAACGAGGTTCTCGAGAACTATGTATATGATCCTGAGGTGAAGCCTCGTTGAGACTTCGAGTCCTTATACTTGTGGCGATTATCGCAATTTTCATAGGATTATTTATTTACGCATACATTGAGTACCTAAGGCTTAAAGAAATCTATGAAAAGTCTTTTCTTACGGTTCTAACCGGGGAACACATCTCTATAGCAACAGATCTCTCGCTCTCATTCACGAGTAATCTGAGATTTTGGTTGCTTGTTAAACCACCAATATACCCAGCCTGGGCCTATCCTCCTCCTCCAGCCAAAGAGATAGGTATAAGCAACATCACCTTTGTAAGACTGAGTACTCTAACCTCGGGCAATAGATCCGTCGATGGACTTATGCTGATACAACCTGACTCGATCCATTATTTGAGAGAGCACGCTTCGATGCTTTCAGTGCTAAACAAGACGATAATAAATAGGGTTCCACCCGTATTCGTGGATCGCAATGGCAAGTACGTTACTGTGGCTTTCAGGGTGAACTCCATCATCGTTAACAAGAAGATGCTGAATGAGCTAGGTCTACCCGGGATAAACAGTCTTTCAAACATCTATGACTTTTTCACTGCTAATCCTTCGGAGGCAATCAAACTTACAATCATAATGCCTAAACCTTCAGCTAACACTCCTACACAATATCTACTCTCTAAAACCCTTGAGATCCATGGGTGGGAGAGAGGACTCCAAATACTAATCGTCCTAGCTGGTCTATCAACAGTTACAGAGAGGGCTAATGATGCCGCTGCCCAGGTAGCACTCGGAATCTATCCCTTGACTATAGGAAATAACGACAACGCCTTCTCAGCCTACATTTTAAGCGGAGGAGATGCCGACCTCATGTTCATAAAGGAAACTAATTATGAGCCCTTGACTTTAGCGGCACTCGAAACAGGTAAAAAGGTCTACGTCGAAAAACTAATACTTTGGTTCCTCTCAAGAGACGGCCAGAAATCGTTCCTAACATACACAGACTACATACCTGTTAATTTCTCCGATACAAACGCATCTAACCACAAGATCGATTATCTATCATCGACTATCAAATACCTAGGCAACCAAGAAATATTCAACTACTCACTGAAACCTGAAACACAAAACTACAGCAGCCTAGCTTTACAGCTCTACGAGAAAGTTTTCCTCGAAGAAGAAGTCCAGGCGAGTCTCAAAAAGCTTTTCCAGAAGATTGCGCAGGAAAACAACCCGATCAAGGCACAGGAAGTAATCCAGAGTCTAAGCAACCATATAAAAGTGCAGGACCCTTGGAGTGGAAGCCTTGTCGAGTTAAACCCAGAGTATTTAGCTCAAGTTCAAGCCAGGCTCTCAAGGATGAATCCATCCGAAGCGTCTTCCTACTTCGACAAACTGCAGAACAGCTTAAGACAATGGATTATGGGTAAAATATCGACGTTCTTGTCAGAGTCCCCTTAGCATTGTAGACCTATACAACTGAAGTTTCTTTTTAAAATTACCACGTGTGGAGGGATAGGAGGATAAAACCAGGTATAGCCTGGCATACGCTGAATAAACCCTTAGAGTGGCTGAGTCTACAAGCTATATAGGTCTCCACGCGGCAAGCATGGCCATAAATACGAGAATGGCAAGGTCACCCCCACCGCTTCCATCCACAACAAATAATCCTTCAATCATTGTAAGAGAAAAGGGGTACAGGTCTATCTACTTCACGGGTCAGCTTGGTAGACTCTATTGGAGAACAGGGCTACCAGAGTACGGGTCACTGTTACTTAATTCTATTACCTGGGCAAGTTCACCTCCACTATAAGAGCATTGTCAGACGGGACACTTCTATTCGAGCCATACACGAGGAGCGGGCAACTAGTGCTTCACTTGTTGAATGAAACACGTGACAAGAGAGTTATACTTAGAGGAAACACCTAGGAACCTGGAATGCGGCACTCGAAATCTGAAGCCGTAACTGCTTTTTACTGTAGGAGGTGTAAGGCGCCTCTATAACGCTTTTGCCCGAACTCATCATTTATATTT
>NZ_DBOUKL010000058.1:0-31638 GCF_059755995.1 Thermosphaera sp.
GTTCAAACTGGGTATGGAGTATTTCAAGGGGGGCGGGGGCTCACCCTCGTATGCGAGATCCATTAGCGTGTCGATGACCAATGCCTTCCCCTTACTATCCACCAGTTTAGAGTGATATATTGTCGACAAGCTTTCAATTATCATTTCAATAACGTGTGATTCCCCTTTCTCCGAGTGTATATGAGGGTTCCTGGTTTCCACCTGATATATTTCAATATTCCCCGGCAACGCTGGGCACATTCCATCCTCGACTCCGATGTAGCATGCTTCCAGGAGGCTTACAAGCTCCTGTGTCTCAACAGCGTAACCACCTGCGAAACTTATTTCCTTGGCGAGCTTAACGCTCATGGCGTGTTCACCGCTGTTGCTTGTTTTAACAATGTCTGTTTCAGCCCTCCTCCTCAGCGAGAGGATCTTGTTTAAAACATTGTTCACGATTGTTGAGGCCCTCCCCATCCTTCTAAAGTAGAGGTCTGTGGAGCTCCACGCCTTATACCCCCATGAGAGCCTCACCATCCTGTAATCCGACTCGCTCATGTTTAGAATAGTATAATATTTCAGGGTGTACTCGAGAACCGCGCCAGGGATATAATTATCCGCGTCTATGAACCCGATGTTCTCAGCGTTCAACCCGTCTGCAAGTAGTACGCTAATCAGTAATCCTTCACCCTTCCCATACCTGACCAATCCATCCTCATCCAAGATGCCCGGTATATGCGGCCCCAGCTCCTCAGCGATAACGGGGTCTCTCTGGTGCACTATTATCGTGGGCCTCCCAGTTACTTTGTAGAGGGTTTTAGCAATGTCCGTCTCAACACTGTACATGTTTAGAGGAGCCTGGGTTGATGCCGATACCAGTATTATAGGAGAGTAAACGGGGATGGCTTTTAAAACCCCCTCTAAAACCATAGGGTCCTCGTTTCTAGAGGGGACTACTATTACGGTTTTCTCAGCGGTTTTTTCAAGCTCATTGAAATTCGGGATGTTGTACAGCCCCGGCTTCCACTCTGCTTTTATAGCGAATAAAGAGTAAACCTTGGACAGCTCGTAGATCTTAACAGCTCCGTATGTTTCAAACCTTGATGGATAGCTAATGTACATTTTCAAACCAGCCTACAAGCACGTCTAAATTCTAAATCCTAATATCCGATTTATATCTTGCCTTCAACCATATTATTATTGACTGAAACGTGTTTTCAACTAGGGGTTGCTATAATGGAGGTCTCCCCGGATTTCATCGTGGATGTTTCGATCGCGATAGGTATTGCTATTATGCTGAGCATTGTAGGCTTCCTGCTCGGGAAGGGTGTTAAGCTACTTGTTGTGAAAGCATCGGAGAAGCTTGGTTTTGACGAGTGGCTTAGAAGGTTTAGCTTTGGGAGAGCGATTAAACGCACGGGATTGTCGGCTGGGGAGTTCTTCGGCATGGTTACAGCGTGGATTCTGTACATAGTGTTTATCTTGTTAGGGATCCATTATGGTTCAAGATACCTAGGGCTTGCTGAAATAGCAAGCATGACACAATACTTGCTGAACATTTATGTCGTTGGGCTTGTTAAGGCGTTGATAATAATTATCACGGGCTTCATACTGACAGATGTTTTCGTAAGCTACGTCTACAAGAGCTCCGAGCTTAGAACCGAGATGCAGCTCCTGGCGCCTGTGGCGGAGTATCTTAGACTACTATTCTACATAGTCATCGTTATCTTCGCAATAGAGCAGGCGGGGATAAGTGTTGAAGCCTTAACCAACATGCTAACCCCTATTATCTGGGGGTTAACAGTGGCAATGCTCCTCATAATAGTGTTCAACATAATCCAATTAACCAGGGGGAAGCCGCGGCTCGAGGAGTAAACCTAAACCAGTTATTTTTCCGGGACTTAAAGATGTGGCGTGACCACCGTGCCTGTTTGCAAACTTTACAATCATCTTTGATCTCACATAGTCTTTCACCTAAACTATTGTTAATTGTTTAATCAACAATGCTTTCACATTTTTTAGATGACCGAGGATAATGTTTAAATGGTGTTTACATTGCCCTACGGGTTTAATGGTAAATGGCTCCGGGTAAACTTATCCACTGGGAGTCTAAGGATTGAGGAGGTTCCCGAGGAGCTGTACAGAGAGTATCTGGGTGGAAGAGGGATTGCCGCATATGTTCTCTTCAAGGAGCTTAAACCTGGAACCGACCCTTTAAGCCCGGGGAACAAGCTGGTTTTCGCTACAAGCGTGATCACGGGGACCCCTGTTCCAGGTGTCAACAGGATTGTTGTTGCCGCGAAATCCCCTCTGACAGGGACTTACGGCGAGTCAGAGGCTGGCGGCTTCTTTGCACCGGAGCTTAAGAACTCGGGTTTCGACGTGGTTATCGTGGAGGGGGCGTCCGAGAAACCCGTCTACCTTTGGATTAAAGACGGGCGTGCGGAACTCAGGGATGCTACCCGTTTATGGGGGTTGACGACGAAGGAAACAGTTGAGGAGATTAAAAAGGAGCTTGGAGAGCCCTTGGCTAGGATTGGATGCATCGGGCCTGCAGGCGAGAAGCTGGTGAGGTTTGCCAATATCATGTTTGAAAACAGGTATGCAGCGGGACGGGGAGGACTTGGAGCCGTTATGGGTTCTAAAAACCTTAAGGCTATTGCAGTGAGAGCAACCGGGAAAACAGTGAAGTTCTATGATGAGAAGAAGCTCGTGGAGATTGTTAAGTGGTTTAACGATAACTGGAGGAAGCAGCCAGGCGCTGTCTCGAGGAGCGAGTACGGTACGGCAGAGCTGATCACTCCTTTTGACAAGGATGGAATACTTCCCACTTTAAACTTCAGGGGAGGGTCGTTTAAGGAGGCGTTCAAAGTAAGCGGCGAGGTTTTGAACAAGACAATACTGGTATCTAAATCCGGGTGCTTCGCATGCCCAATCCGCTGTAAGAGAGATGTTAAAACTAGTGAGCCGTATGAGACGGATCCCTCTTACGGCGGTCCCGAGTATGAAACCATCGTATCGTTCGGACCCTTGTGCGGTGTCAGCGATCTCAACGTTATTGCGAAGGCAAACCAGATCTGCAACGCATACGGCGTTGACACTATCAGCGCGGGTGTAGCCGTAGCCTTCGCCATGGAGCTTTTCGATAAGGGTGTGCTAACCCCGGAGGACACCGGGGGGTTAGAGGTAAGGTTTGGCGATGGAAATGGAGCGCTGAGACTGCTGGAAATGATTGTCAAGCGTGAAGGCCTCGGGGATGTGCTGGCTGAAGGGGTGAGGAGGGCTGCTGAGAAGATTGGGCGAGGAGCTGAGAAGTACGCGATGCATGTTAAATCCAGGGAGATACCTATGCATGAACCCCGGGGTAAAGTAGGCGTCGGCTTGCAGTACGCTCTCTCACCTATAGGGGCTGATCACATGCAAGCCCCGCATGACGCAACCTATGAGAGAATCACTCAATACCTTACCGCGCTCGGGTTAACTAGACCCGTTAACAGGCTGATGCTTGATCACGAGAAGGTGAAAGCCGTCTACTATGGGATGTTATGGTGGGGTCTTGAGGACTGCATGGGGGTGTGCAAGTTTGTCTTCACGCCTCACTCAGCCGGGGTTTTAACACCCAATCACATGGTCGAGATAGTTAACGCTGCCACGGGCTGGGGGATGAGCCTCTGGAGCTTGATGAAGGCGAGCGAGAGAGCTTTCAACCTTGCAAGAGCCTTCAATGTTCGAGAAGGTTTTAAGCGCGAAGAAGACGTGTTGCCGCCAAGGTTTTTCGAGGAGTTAGAGTTCGGCTCTAGGAAGGGACAGAGGATTAAGAAGGAGGAGTTTGACAAGGCTGTTAAACTATTCTACGAGATAGCCGGCTGGGATGAGGAGGGGAGGCCGACGCCAGGAAAGCTTTACGAGCTGGGATTAGACTATGTTGTTGCAGAACTGTATAAGGGTTAAAGTGAAATACTTAGCCCCTCTTTTCCAATCACTAACCGGGTTGGAAAGCGAGGAATTAATGCTGGAAAAAGGAACCAAGCTGAGGGATTTACTAAAGGAGCTGGCTCGTGCACACGGTGAAGAACTCGGTAAATGGTTTTTCAGCGAGGATGGAAGACTGAACCAGGGAACCCTCATCATAGTTAATGGTTCAATAGTTCACGATTTTGACAAGGATTTGAGCGACAAGGATGAGGTTGTGTTGACAATACCCTTTGACGGAGGATGATGCTGGTTTTAAGTGTAAAAAACATTGTTCTCCTACCACCATCTCTCCACCACGACCTTCCTATCAGTGAAGAAATCGACAACATCGATTTGCGGATGATGGCTTCCTAATCCTGCTAATCGTCTACCTCCGAAAGGAAACCAGCCCACCGGGGCTGCTATACCAATGTTTACTCCTACATTCCCCACGTAGACGTTGTGCACGAATTCCCTAGCCCACTTACCGTTTCTCGTGAATATTACTGCAGTATGATGATATTTGTTCTTATTCACGTACTCAACAGCCTCTTCAAGGGTCTCCGCCCTCATCAAATTAGCCACGGGGCCGAAGATCTCTTCGCGGGCAACCTTCATATTAGGGTTCACATCCTCGAGGACTGTGGGTCCGAGATAGAACCCTTTCGGGAATTCAGGGTTCACGTAATTTCTCCCATCAAGGACTGCCTTGGCGCCCTCGCCGAGACCGGTCTCGATCATCCTGATCACGTTTTCCCTGTACTTCACACTTGCCATCGGACCCATTTCAGATTCTTCGTCGAGACCGTGGCCTATTCTAATCTTCTTAGCTGAGTCTACAAACGCGTTCCTAAATTCCTCGTAAAAGTCTGAACCCCCTACTACTACAATGTTCTGTATCCCCAGGCATCTCTGCCCCGTGTTGCCGAATTTAGCGTCTCGCAGCGCGTTTATGGTTTTATCCATGTCGGCATCAGGCATGACGACCGCGTAGTTTGAAGCGCCTCCGCCTGCTAGAAATCTTTTTCCATGCTTAGCTGAGAGCTCATAGAGTCTCAGAGCTGCGTCGCTCGTGCCCACGAAGGCTGTTCCCTCTATTAACGGATGGGTTACCAAGTACTCTCCGTTCCTGTGATCAGTATACACCAGGTTTACAACCCCTGGGGGTAACATGTTGGTGAGAAGCTCAAGCGTGACAGCTATTGGCAGTGGGGTTGTGCTACTTGCTTTAACAACCAGAGTGTCGCCTAGGACGAGGGCGTAGGGTATGAACCAGAAAGGTATCATTATTGGAAAGTTGTAAGGGCTTACAACAGTGAAAACACCTAACGGCTCCTTAATTAGAGTTTCATCAATTCCCTTAGCTATCTCGTGCTGGTATTCTCCTTTCGCTAGTGAGTAGGCTACTGAGATAGCGGCCTCCACGTTTTCTATCGCCCTTTTCACATCGCCACGAGACTCCCGTAGGAGTTTTCCATGATTCTGCGTGTTCACCCGGGCCAGCAACTCCTTGTTCTCCTCGAGAATGTGTTTAATTTTGAATAAATACTGGGCTCGCTCAGGCATCGGCAAGGTGCTCCAGGACTTGAAGGCTTCGTACGCTGACTCGACAGCCTCGTCCACTTCCTCCTTGGTCACTAATGGTACTTTCCCTATAGCTTTCCCTAAACCTGGATCATAAAAGTCTAGGTAAGTGTTGGTGCCAGATTCGATCCATTTACCGTTTACGTAGATTTTCAGCACTCCATACTCGGATTTCGGCGGCTGTAGCATTGACCCCACAGGCTTCACACCTTTAAAACCTCTTTCAGCGACTCCTCCAGCAAGTCAAGGCCTTTCTCCAATATCTCCTTCTCAATGGTTAACGGGGGATGTAGCCTGATAACGTTGTGGTATAGGCCAGCTTTCAGTAGCAGTAAGCCCTTGTCTCTCGCTTTATCGATCACTTTCGAGGTCTCACTGGATGCGGGTTCTTTTGTTTTACGATCCTTTACCAGCTCTATTGCCTGCATGACGCCGAGCCCTCTAACATCACCCACTATCTCATACTTCTCGTAGAGTTCATTCAGCCTTTTCCTAACCATCTCACCCAGTTCCACAGCTCTTTCCGGTAACCTATCCCTCTGCATTACCTCGATGACTTTCAAAGCCGCCGCGCATGAGACGGGGTTGCCTCCGTAGGTGCCTCCGAAGCTTCCGGGGTGGGTTTTCTCCATCAACTCCTTCCTTCCTACGACTGCGGATAGGGGAAGCCCATTAGCGATCGCCTTAGCCGTAGTCATTATGTCCGGCTCAACCCCGAAGTTTTCTATGGCCCAGAGCTTCCCGGTTCTACCCCAGCCTGCCTGTACTTCGTCATCTATGAGGAGCACATTGTTTTCCTCAAGGAATTTTTTAAGCTCTCTTACATAATCCAACGGGGCTACCACGTATCCTCCTTCTCCTTGCACGACTTCAATGAGGAATCCAGCCGTTCTCTCAAGGGGGACTCTTGTATTGATAAACCATTTCTTAACGTAATCTAAGCAGGCTAATCCGCAACCAGGGTATTCCTGTTTAAACGGGCATCTATAGCAGTAAGGGTATGGTATTAGCTCAACCCCTGGTGGTAGGGGGTCGAACCCTACCTTGTAGGGTTTCCATTTACCCGTTGCAGATAGCGCGAACCCGTACGCGCCCCTCCCGTGGAAACTATTCTCATATGAAACGATATAGTATCTACCCGTGACCTGTCTCGCTATCTTGATAGCGTTGTCGACGGCTTCAGACCCGCTGTTTTGAAACAGTACTTGTTTCTCGGAAACGCCCGGAGCTATTTTAGCCAGCTTCTCCGCTAACTCAGCGCACGAGGGATAGTTAGTGACCATGAAGCAGGTGTGCCATAGCTTCTCTAACTGTTCCGTGACGGTTTTTACCAACTCAGGGTTAGCATGCCCTAAGCTGGTAACCCCTATTCCACTGGTGAAATCCACGTATTCCTTCCCGTTAATATCGTAGAGAAGAGCGTTCCGGCCTTTCACAATCGTGATAGGATGGGCTAGTGAAACACCTTTCATAATGTATTTTTCACGCTTTTCTAAGTAAGGATCTAATTTCACCAAGTATCCACCGGTTAATGTTCTTTATTAGACAGAAATAAACTGTTTCAACTTGAATTTTAGAAAAAGTTTAAAATTATTCGCTATTAAATTAGTAATGTGTTCAAAATGAGGAGAAGGAAAGAGCTTGATGAAATAGATCTGGCTATTTTGAAACACCTACAGGAAAACCCTAAGCTTCGCGTTAGAGAGTTGGCGAAGGTTTTGAAAATACCTAAGTCTACCATATACCACAGGCTGAGACAGTTAGAGATGAGCAGGATAATTAAAAAGTACGGGGTTATCCTGGACAGCGATAAACTAGGATACGAGTATTTTATAGTCATGCATGTTAGGGCTAAGTATGGTCCGAAGTATCATGAAGAAGTAGGCAGGTTCCTGGCTAAAAACCCATATGTTCAATCAGTGTACTATGTGCTGGGGGACGTGGATTTCATAGTAATTGCAAAGTTCCCGTCGAAACCTAAGTACATGGAGTTTTTAGAGGAACTGATAAACTCCCCCATGATCGAGAGATCGTCAACCATGGTAGTGGCGAAAGTGGTTAAAGAGGAAACTTATTTGCACATAGAGATACCGGAGCAGCCAACTACTCAAAACACCCTCCGGGAAGCAGGTTAGAGCTAGCTTACTGTAGCCGTGCTTCACGTATTTTTGGTTTTCTACTGCTTGGTGAATTTGGGCTTTAGCTTAACAGGTTCTTCAGGGAATTGGAGAAAAGGTTTGAAAAAATACCTATATAGATTCTTCTATCGCGATCGCTTCCGTTGCCCTACCTTTCATCTCCGCTGCCACGATGTTTGCTACCTCCAGTGTTTTCTGAATATCATCTCTCGTGTGCATTATTGAAATCGTCCACTGCTCGTCGTAAGCCATTGCCTGAGGTATTATCCCCCTTATCACCATGCCGAGAGTCCAAACGTACCAAGGTCCCCACTTGACTTTCAACACGAAGTCTCTCCAAGTATTGATTTCCTCCCTTGAGAAGTAGATGGTGCCCTTGTTGGCTACTTGGACAACATGGGCTTCAAACCCCTTGTCCTCTATAATATCCCTGTAGCCTTTCGCCAGCTCCTCACTTAGCTTGTGCGTGTACGCTAGATTTGACTCCGTGAGCAGTTCTGTCAGCGTTACGTATGCGGCGTAAACTGATAATGGATTAGCGTTGAACGTACCTCCATGGGGGACTTTGCGAGGCCCAACCAGCTCGAGCAGTTCCTTGCTAGCTAGTACAGCAGCAAAGGGGAAGCCGCCGCCTATTGCTTTCGCCGCTACCATTATATCTGGTTTAACCCCGAAATACTCCTGGGCACCCCTATACCACATACCTGATGTTTTAACCTCGTCAAATATCAGTAAGCTGTTGTATTCGTTAGCGATTTTCCTGAGGAAGACCATGAAGTCTTTCTTAGCGGGGACAACCCCCATGTTCATGGCAACAGGTTCCATGATGATCGCGGCAATATCGTTTCCATGTACTTTCATTATCTCTTCAATCGCTTCAGCATCATTCCAGGGCGCAACCACCACGTTTTCAGCCAACTCTTTCGGAACTACATGGTAGGGAAAGCCTGTTGGGACCGACCTGGGCTTCTTAGGGTGTCCAGCATGCTTTAAATCGGGTTTAACCCCTACCATTAACAGCTCGTGTGAGCCGTGATAGTGTCCTTCGAACTTGAGTATCTTGCTTCTCCCAGTTGCTACTCGGGCAAGCCTTATGGCTAGAAGGGTTCCCTCAGAACCTGTGTTGGAAAATCTAACCATGTCGAACCCGTACCTGCGGGTCACAACCTCGCTTAACTTACAGCTTAACTCTGTCTCATAACCATATATTGTCCCCTCATCCATTTTCTGCTTCACTTTCTCGAGAAGCACGGGATTTGCGTGGCCCACTACGAGAGCGCCGAAAGCCATGGTGTAGTCTATGTACTCATTGCCGTCGACATCCCAGACTCTTGAACCCTTGGCTTTCTGCAGCATCAAGGGGTGGGGCTCGAACACTCTCCAATTACTATGAACTCCGTACGGGGTTAGCTTCCGTAGTTTCAACCATATTTCTCTCGACTTAGGAGTTTTCTCAGAGAATTTGCTGACATATTCCTCGGTAAGGGTTTTTTCAGACAAATGTTCCACCAATATATGTTTTCAATGGTCAGAAAATAAACTAATTCATAATCTTATTGGAAATATTCCAATTTCCCCTCGCTATTTTGCCAAGGTTTTAAGAAAGCTAGGTGCAATGGTTGAGAAAAAAGAAGAGGTTATTGCTTATTCAACCTGTAATAGCTCTCTACGAACTGTTTCGACGGTGGAGGCGTTAGCAAGGAGACTGTGATTAGCGTGGCTACGGCGATTAGAGAAGGCAACGTCCCCTCCCAGAGACCGAACGGGTTGTGCGGTGCTTCAGGCCAGATAACGTAGGTGAATAAGAGGAGCGAAGCGAAACCTGCCAGGTAGCAGGCGAAACCTCCGTACTTGTTCGCTCTCGGCCAGAGCAGCATTATCATGGTAGGCCATGCTATCACGGCGTATGCTGGCCAGGCCAACTCGTATCCGATAATAACCATTGGCGCTTCAGGGTTTAATGCTGGCAGGATGCTTATTAAGGCAACGGCAATCACCACGAGGTTGGTAACCATCTTCCTCGAGCGCTCGGATATTTTCAACCCTAAGGCTTTCTCTATTATGTCAACATCCACTATTGAGGATGCTAGAAGTAGCATTGTATCGATCGTCGACCTTGTTATAGCGATGAGCCCAATTATTATCAATATGAGTATCGGCCCATACCCGAAAAGCTGAATGAAGAGTAGTGGCACATAGCCTTCCACAACTTCGACCTCAGGCAGGCTTGAACCGAACAATGCTAGAATACCCAGTCCCAGCAACAAGGGGGATACAAAAGCTCCAAGGAAGAAACCGGCATTGGAGCCCAAGCCCCCGACCAACACTGCCTTGCTATCTTTTGAAGCATAGAAAGCTGTCACCAAGTGAGGTATAAACAGCCACGACAATCCGTAAACAAGCAGCATTGTTAAAAAGTATTGGGTTGGCTGGGTTTTCTGAAAGACTTGTGGAGCGATTTCCGAGGTGTATGCACTCCAGGCTAGGTTGCTGAAGCCTCCCCAGTAGGTTAGTGTAGCGTAGATCATTGCTATGAAGGCCACTATGAACGCGACCCCTGAGATGATGTTAGCGTATGCTGCAGCCCTGAAGCCTCCCATTAACAAGTAAATGATCATGAAGATCACGTAGATTGCCAGGAATGCTTGATAAGGGATCTCACCTCCTGTTGAGGCGGACAGGACTCCAGCCGCGGGGATGTAGATCATGCCTATATAGATAATAGTGGCATAGAATATCATTAACGATATGAGTATTCTGAGCGGTTTCTCGAACCCACCTACCCTGTGCACTATAAGGTCTGTCGGGGTCACGTAATTGTGCAGTTTAGCCGCCCTGTATATCCTCAGCGATACAAGCGGGAAGAGCGCTACAAAGCTTAGATAGAAGATCATCTCCATAACCCACCATTCAAAACCCTCGCTCACTATGACCGCGGGCATTCCAACGAACTCCCATGCCTCCATGTAAGTCGCCATATAGTGAAATACTATTGTCAGCGCTGACAATGTCCCTCCGGCCACGTAGAATTCGCGGAGCCCTGTTTTAAGCCTCCTAGAGGCTACGTATCCCGCAATCAACATGGTAATGTAGAAGCCTATTAACGTGGAGAGTACAATCCACGACCACTGGGATAGGTTCATGACTTCACGCCTCCCTCAGGCTTCTTAAACGCTTTCTGAGTACACTGTAGTAGACTGTGAAAACCAGGAAGTTCACTACGAGCCAGGTCGAGGCAATCATTAACGCTCCTACCACCGGCTTCGGCAGGTCGAGTATACTACTACTTGGTTCCCACACAAGGAGGTTTTCAGACACATACCAGACTAAGCCCGTTACGAAGACCAGGTAGACTATCCACAGATACTCCCACTTCATAGGAGTTGGAGGTATTACATCGACATCGTTAGGAATGTTTCTATCTTCCTGCACACTCATATATCAACCCAGTCTTGACATTTCTATTGAGCAATATTTAGTTGAAACATGGTGATTTTTGGACATTGAACAATCATTATTCAATTATAGTTAAAACATCTCCATGGAGTACTTGTTACCTTGTTAAATATTGCTTAATCCTCTAACTAATATTGTGGTGGGTTCGTCTTGATTTATCCTGCTCAGACCCTACTCCGTGTCGACATGTCTTCAGGCAAGATTGAGGAAGAGGAATTACCTGACAGCATAGTGGAGAAGTTTATCGGTGGTAAGGGATTAGCTACTTACTACCTGTATAAGGAGGTGAAGCCGGGGATTAACTCGTTGTCCCCGGAGAACAAACTATTCATCTTTTCAGGGCCGCTAGCATTCATCTATCCGACGTTCACTAGAACGGTCGTTGCCTCTAAGTCGCCGCTCACGGGACTTTACTGCGACAGTAACGCGGGAGGCTCCTTCGCAATAGAGTTGAGGAGGGCTGGCTACATAGGGATAGCTGTCGAGGGGAAGAGTGATGGTATGAAGTGCTTGGAGATTACGAGGGAGGGAGGCAGGCTAATGGATTGTGAGCATCTCAGAGGGAAGACGACTTACGAGGTTGGAGAGTACTTCAGGGATTACTCAGTGTTAACGATTGGTCCAGCTGGCGAGAACTTGGTAAGGTTTGCTAACATACAGATAGACTTAAGGGAAAGCCCGAAGACCCGTCCCGGAGTTGCTGGCCGCGGAGGCCTGGGAGCGGTAATGGGCTCTAAGAATTTGAAGGCGGTGGTAGTGAAAGGGTGGCTTAGAGCTGACGACCTTGCCGGAGGCGTTGACAAGGAGTTGCAGAAGGAGCTGACCAACAAGTACTTGAAGATGCTTATGGAGGACGTCGCCCCAGGAATAGGTGTGGGCGGAAACCTCCCTGTTCTAAGAGTAACGGCAGAGTCGAAAATCCTGCCTGTTAAAAACTTCCAGCTAGGATCTCATGAGAAATGGCCGGAGCTAGCTGATGATGCATGGGGGAGGATCACTGTTAAGAGAATAGCCTGCCCAACATGCCCCCTTAAATGTGGAACAACCGTGGTGGAAAACAGCTCCACCACCGAGAGAATAGAATATGAGACCGTTGCCATGAACGGTTCCAACTTACTAATATTCGACAGGAAGGCTTTAATCAAGATCAACACGGTTCTCAACGCGTTGGGCATGGACTCGATAACCATGGGGAACATTGCGGCGGTTTTAATGGAGTTGAGTGAAAAAGGCGGCTTGCGCGAATACAAGTTGCAATGGGGGGATGTGGAAGGCTATGTTAAACTAGTCTACGATGTAGCGTACAGGAGAGGGATAGGCGAGATTCTCGCTGAGGGTTTGGCGAGTGCTTCTAAAACCCTGAAGGCTGAAGAATACGCTCTGCACGTTAAGGGGCTTGAAATCCCGGCTTACGATCCAAGGGGTGTTGTAGGGATGGCGCTAGCGTACGCAACTGCTGATAGGGGAGGAGACCATTTGAGAGCCTGGACGGTGGCTGCTGAAGTCTCATCAAAGCTTACCATGGAGGAACTAGTTAACCTGACAAAGTATCTCCAAGATAGGAACGCTGCATTATGGACTCTGGTTGCATGTGACAACATACCCGGTAACTCTGTTAAGCCGCCTGATGAAATGATCAGAACCTATATTAAAATGTTAAACACGATAGGATTCAACTATGATATGGAAGAGTTCCTGAAAACAGGTGAGAGAATATACAATCTTTCAAGACTATTCAATGTCAGAGAGGGTGTCAGCAGGAAGGATGACTCGCTACCTCCGAGATTCCACCAGCGCAGGGAAGATACTGGTTGGGTGGTGACAAGGGAGGATTTCGAGAAAATGCTGGACGCATACTATGTTAGAAGGGGATGGGATTCCAACGGGGTCCCGTTAAAGGAGACGCTGGATAAGCTTGGTTTAACCTCTATTGTTTAATTTTTCACACCCTAATAGATCGGGCTCGGGCTGGTTTAATGACAATCATAGTACGTCTCTACGGTGCTCTTAAAGATGTTGCAGGAAGAGAGGTATTAGCGCTCGAGCCTAAAAACCATTCCTTGATTCTTATTGACTTAATCAAGGAGATTTTGAGAATACATCCACCCCTCAACGAGTTCATCACTATCCGTGATGAAAGAATAGAAGTTAAGGGCTTAACCATACTCGTAAATGGAAGGCATGTAATGTTCCTAGGCGGGGACACTGCAGTGGTGAATGATGGTGATGTTGTAGATATTCTGCCCCCTCTACACGGAGGGTGATAGCGTCTCCAGGAATAATGCTTGGCACTTTTCAATTATCCAAATGCATAGTTATAGTTAAGCAAGCAGGAAACCATTCACGTGGATTACCTCAACAGGTCTAGCTGAAACATTGGTTGATGAGTATGGAAAACCGTGAGGCCTGGTGCTGAACTCTTTCTCGCTTAATCTAAATCCCTTACTTCACCCTGGACAGCTTCCCCGGCCTCGGCATGTAGTATTCTCCGCTTTGAATCAGCTTCTGAATCTGTTCGAGCACGAGCTCCCTGTCAAAGCCTTTCTCCACAGCCTTCTTAACGAGCTCACTTCTCTCTATCTCGCCTACCTCATCCAGCAGCTGATCCATGAATGCTTTCAAAGCCTTTATCTTCTCTCTTCTCGCAGCCGAAATGCCTGTCTCCAAAATATCTATGTCCAGAGTTTTGGATTCAATATCGTATCCTACTTTGACAAGGGTGTTAAGCGTAAGCCTGATTGCTTCCTGAGCATCCTCCTCGGTTGCCTTCTGCTTCAAAGCCATTTTAGCATGGGCTTCGGTAAGCCTTATCAATGCTTCAAGCTGCCTCGGGGTTATCGCGATCGCGGTCGGCTTCCCAGCCTCCGCTGGCACCGATGCCATTCTCATGCTGACGTAGAAGTCTTCAAGCAGCTTCTTAGCCTCAGGCGTCAGCTGGGGTCTTATATATCTTCTCGCGTAGCTAACATATTTTTTCAGAAGTTGAGGATCGATCTGAGGCCTCGCCTTCTCAATATCGCTGTGAACCTCTAGTATGTGCTTCGCCAGCAACCTATCCCTTTCCTTGTTCGGAATATCCTGGATGACGAATATCAGGTCAAACCTTGAGAGGATTGTTGGAGGGAGATCAATGTTCTTGCTAACAGGCTGGGTTAAATCATATCTTCCAAACTTAGGGTTGCCGGCGGCCAAGACAGAGGCCCTTGCGTTAAGCCTTGCCACTATCCCAGCCTTGGCTATGCTGACGGTCTGCTGTTCAAGGGCTTCGTGAATAGCGCTCCTATCCTCCTCCCTCATCTTATCTATTTCATCGATGCATGCTACTCCCCCATCTGCTATCACAAGCGCACCTGCTTCAAGATAGTACTCGCCTGTGGTCTTCTCCCTTAACACTGTCGCGGTTAAGCCGGCGGCAGTGGATCCCTTACCGCTGGTGTATAATCCTCGGGGAGCAATTCTTGAAGTATACTGTAGGAGCTGGGATTTAGCAGTGCCGGGGTCGCCTACGAGTAGGACGTGTATATCTCCCCTTATCCTAGTCCCGTCCTCCATGATCTTGGGAACACCGCCGAATAGGAGGAGGGCTATGGCTTCCTTCACATCCCAGTGCCCATATATTCCTGGGGCAATGCTCGCAATGATCTTCTCCCTGATCCACGGGTCTCTGGCAAGCTCCTTAATCTTCTCCTCATCCTCCCTTGTAATCTCTATCTCCTCGAGAATCTTCTGCTGAACATCAACATGGTTAGCGTCCACGTAGAAGGAGAATAATGGTTTAAGCCCGATCGGTTTCTGGAGGGAGGCTATAGGGGCTACCCTTAGCACCCCGGTAACGATCACCCTGTCCCCTGGCCTTGCGACATCGATTAAGTCTCCGGTTAGAATGACTTCAACGCTCCTGGGCATCTGGCCGGGCGGTATCTCCTCAGGCTTCTCCTGAACCACTATTTTCTGCCAATCTATGAATTTGCTTTTCTCCGGCACAAGCTCCAATCTAACTGGGCGGTGACAATGTAAGCAGTAAGGAGGTCTTTCAAGCCTCTCCCCCATCTCTCCTTTCTCAGGATAGAGGAATTCATGCAACTCCCCAGTATCCGGGTCCACATGCCTATAGTATGCTTTAACAATCCTAGCCTCCACTCTTGAGACTCTTGTAACGATTCCTTCGAGAGCGACGAGCTTGCCGATGTGCTCGCTGTTCAGCTCTCTTATTTTGAAAATCCTTGGAGGGTTGCGGAATCTAGGGTAGAATTTCTCAACAGTTTCAGCATACTCAGGGTAGCTCTTCCTCATTATCTCCATAATAGCTTGACTCGCGATTTCTAAACCCTTGTCAGGATTCTCGGAGATGAACCTGGCGAGCTCCCTGTTGAAAAGGATGATATCGTCGAAGTCGATGACAAGGCTTTTCTGATTCATGTAGACCATGTGTCTTATTCTCTCCTGATACTTAGCAACACCATCCCTGGTTTGAAATCTTTCAAGGAATTTGCGAAACTCTATTAAAGAGTCGAACTCTTTATCCTTTGAGGATTGAACCTCCATGTTTACCCCTCATGCGGAGATTTTTGAGATGTAGGTTGAGAATGGTTTTCAAATCAAGGTATAGTTGTTTCTCCTCCTCGCTCATTTTTTCGCTAATATCCTGCGGAATATCCATCAGGTTGAGAAGGTTAATGATCTTCGTAATTCTTTCCCTAGTTAACGCATCGTAGAACTCGCTGTATGATTTAAGTGTTTCAGCCTGGGCTCTCCAGTCCGGGCTGGTTCTCAAGCTTTCCTCAAGCTTGCTGATTACCTGCTTCAACCTGTTGTAGAAGTACCCGTTCAGCTTGGTTAGTTGCGGCTTCTTCGACTGGGTTTCCTCGAGGTAGACTATCTGTGACAACTTCTCCACGGTAACATCCGGCTCCTTAACCCTGCACACGTTCATCGATTCAAGCCTTGAAGCCATCCACCTGGGCACAGTGTACTCTGAGCCTTTCATCAGCTCCACGTAGCTCTCTTCGAGAAAAATCTTCAAACCATCAGATACGACTTCAATCTTCACGCTTTCCTCCTGAAAATCCCTGCTCATGAACTTGAAAACCAGTTCTTCAACCAGTTCGAGTAGACCGGTCAATTTAACAGCCCTTAAACAGTGATTTGTGGAAATCTCTTTATTTACCAATCAATCCATTATTATAGGATTGGATTTAAACCGTTGAGCCAGAGGTGGAGTGTTTGAGCGAGATAGAGCTTCTCTGGACCGAAAAATATAGGCCGAGGACTTTGGACGAGGTTGTGAACCAGTCGGAGATTGTTGCTAGGCTTAAGAAGTTTGTTTCAGACAGGAACATGCCCCATATGCTTTTCGCCGGCCCTCCGGGTACTGGGAAGACTACGATGGCTCACTGCCTCGCTCACGATCTCTACGGGGATAATTACAGGCAGTTCATCCTAGAGCTTAATGCTTCGGATGAGAGAGGTATAGAGGTTATTAGGAGCAAGGTTAAAGAGTTCGCCAGGACCCGTGTTATGGGAGAGGTGCCTTTCAAAATAATCCTGCTTGACGAAGCCGACAACATGACTGCTGACGCTCAGCAAGCGTTGAGGAGGCTCATGGAGCTTTACACAGCGTCAACGAGATTCATATTGATAGCTAACTACCCGAGCAAGATCATAGAGCCCATCCAGAGCAGGACAGCGGTTTTCAGGTTTACCCCGTTGAAAAGGGAGGATGTTGTTGAAAGATTAAAGTACATATGCAGTAATGAAAAGGTTAAGTGCCATGAAGACGCGTTAAACACTATCTTTGAGCTTTCAGAAGGAGACATGAGGAGAGCTATAAACATTCTTCAAGCATCAGCAGCGCTGGGCGAGGCAACCGTTGAGAACGTCTACAAGGTTGTCGGGCTCGCACACCCCCGTGAGGTTCGCGAGATGATTCAGCTAGCTCTCTCAGGCAACTTCGCCGAGGCTAGAAACAAGCTTAGAACCCTTATGATCACCTATGGTTTAAGCGGGGTAGACGTTGTCAAGCAAATACACAAGGAGATATTCAGCAGTGACATAAAGATTCCTGATGAGATAAAGATCGTGATAGCCGACCTCGTAGGCGAGATCCAGTTCAGGCTTGTAGAAGGCGCTGACGACGAGATACAGTTGAACACTCTCTTAGCGAGGCTAGCCTTGATAGGCAAGAAGTTTAAGCCAGGGTGAAGCCTTGAGCATAGCACTCCCATGGATTATTAAGTATAGGCCGAAGACGATAGATGATGTTGTAAACCAGGAGGAAGCGAAGCAGGCTTTTCTAAACTGGTTGGACAACTGGGGTAAGCCAGGCCAGAAGAAGGCAGCCCTCCTGCACGGGCCGGCTGGGTGCGGGAAAACCAGCCTGGTGGAGGCGGTTGCCCGTAGTAGAGGATACCAATTGTTTGAGATGAACGCGAGCGATTTCCGGCGTAAAAGCGATATCGAGGGAATTGCAAGAATTGCTGCACAGACCTCGGGTTTGGCAAGCAAGAGGAAGATAATCCTTCTCGACGAGGTTGACGGGATTAACACGAAGGCTGATGAAGGAGGTATTGAAGCAATCATAGAGTTGATCAATGTGTCCAGGAACCCGGTGGTAATGACCGCTAACAACCCGTACTCTAAGAATCTTCTACCGCTCCGCCAAAACGTGCTGGAAATACCTATGAAGAGATTGACTGAGACCAATGTCGTAGCGGCTTTGAAGAAGATATGTAGTGCCGAGAAGATCGAGTGCAACGATGAAGCATTGAGGGAGATCGCGAAGAGGAGTGAGGGAGATTTGAGAAGCGCTATCAACGACCTCCAAGCTATCGCAGAAACCTATGGGAGGGTAACCCTTGAGCTTGTTAAATCCTTTGTAGTCTACAGGGATAGGCAGTACGCCCCGTATGAGGCATTGCAGAAGCTGTTTAACGCTAAATACTTGTTCCAGGCGAGAGACGCTCTCACTTCAACCGATCTCGACTACGATGAATTATTCCTATGGCTGAACGAGCACATTCCCACATACTACGAGGACCCGGAGGAAGTGGTGAGAGCTTATGAAGCCTTAAGCAGGGCTGATGTTTACTATGGAAGAATAATCAGAAGGGGACAATGGGATCTCTTATCATACATGTATGATATGATGGGGCCTGGCGTAGCCTTTGCCAGGAAGGTTTACAAGTATAGGTTCAAACCCTTCAGAGCCCCTGTCAGGAAGAGGCAGCTGAGCGAGACCAGGAGGTCGAGAGAGGTGAGAGAGGCCCTTGCAGAGCACCTTGCCTCAAGGCTTCTAGCAAGCAAGGCAACCGTTAAGACCGAGGTGATCCCGTACCTGCAAGTGATTTTCAAGTATAATCCAAGGTATGCAGCCAGGATTGCGAGAGGCTACAGCTTGAGCGAGGAACACATCAATTGGCTAGCAGGGTCCAAGGCATCCGAGGTAACCGGCTATATGAAGAGAGGCGAGAAGGCGCGTGAGAGAAGAAGGGAGGGTTAAAGCCCTAGCTGAATCTTCTTTCTAATCAACTCGTCAAGGTATCTTTCCAAAACGTCGAGAGGGCCGTAGGGCAGGGTTATTAAGGTTGACCGCCCTCTCTGGCCCTTCCCGCTTGAACGTGCCTGTATAATGCCCGCCCGGCTCAGGTTCATAACGTATTCGTAAACCTGGGTATGCTTTCTCGGCGCCTCACCATAGAATTCACACACAGCATTGTACTCGTCCTCAACCTCCCCCATTTTCAGCTCGCTTCGACCGGTTTTCCTAAGAAGCTTTACAATGCTGAGAAGTATGAGTAGTTCGTGAATCGGGCTGTCCCTTATGGCTTCGCTCACGGTTAGTATTTCTCTCGAAGTACTCATTATAGCCTTCCTAACATCCTCAACGGTTATCCGGCTCCTTCCCTCAGCTTCAGCAGAGCTGCCGGCTACGTGAAGTATTTCTAAAGCATGCCTGGCGTTGCCTCCCCCACCCTTATCCCAGCCTTCGAAGTCCGCGATGAATTTTAATACTTCATCATCGTAGCTTCCCTCATACATGGATTCCCCTGCCCTGTACTTTAGAATGTCGAATAATTGTTGAGAAGTGTAAGGATTCAGCTTCACCAAGTGTCTCAGCAGGTATCCCTCCGTTGTTGGGTCGAGGAAGCCTAGTTTCACAGGGTCTATAGCTATGAAGATGAAGTTTAGCCTTCTAAACAATTCCTCCGCGTCATACGTTCTCACTATGAAGTATACCGCGTCAGGCCCGGATATGTTGGCGAAGTAGTGGAATTCGTCTAGAGTTATGATAGCGTACTCATCCCTCTCGTCCAGGTGGTTTAGGATGAGATCGTACATCTCCTTGCTTGAGAGCCCCCTAGGCGGCACCGGAACATCTAGTTGTCTTCCAATGTCGGCTATAACGTTGTAAAGGCTTCTATTCCTGTGGCAGTTAACGTGCGCGTATCTCACCCTATATCCTTTCTCAGCGGCAAGCCGGGTGAAATCCCTGCCGAAAACCTTGGCTAAAGCGGTTTTACCTGTTCCAACTCTCCCGGTTATCAATACTCTCTGAGAGATGGAACCCGGGGTTGTGACCAAGTGCTTGAAGTAGCTTGCAAGAGCTTTCAGCTCCTTATCCCTGTGCGGAAGCTGGCCTGGTATGTACTCGGGGGATAGGCTTTCACGGCTTTTGAAAATGCTCGGTTTTTCAAGCTCCTCCTCGATGATCTTCCACGTATCCCTGTTCTCCAAATAAACCACGCCGAAACTTTCACTTATCTATATTCCACACGATATTTAAAAACCGGTTCGCAATACCCTAATCCACCGTAGACGTTGAGACTAACGGTTTCAATGAAGAGGCAGGTCGGGGATTCAGGCGAGTGCTCGACACCTCTCTCCTTCAGAAAGTTTATAAGCCTGTTCCATAAGGCTTCGCTGTAACCTCTCACCCCTCTTACCCGTAGTTTCAACTTAACCATTCGGAGACCCTGGAGCAGGCTGTCCACGCACTGGAGGAAGTGGTCGAAGTCTTCAATCAAACCAGTGCACTGCACAGGTATAATGTTTTCTACAAACCCGTACTCCCTGAAAACCACTGCTCTGTAAGCCCTATCTGGTGTCAAAACCCTACTATACACTAGTAGCACTCCTGGATACGGGGTTTTCTCAATCCTCAGCTCAGGGTCTTTCCTGAAGACAATATTACCCACCTCTTCCTCACACCACTCATCGCATCCCTGCCTACATGTAACCAATAAAACAGGGTTTTCCGTGCGCGATCCTCCCTCCGACCTGGCTGGTTTCCCGTTAAACCATCTCTATTACACTATATTACCGCATGGAAATACTTAACCTTGAAACAAATTCCTCGCACGTGACCGATCCTACAGCTTTAGCGTCCTTCAAGCCTTAAACAACCGTGTGCTACGCTCAAATGGTGAGAGGTAATAGGAAAAGATAGTATATCAGGGTGTTCACCACCGTCACCAGTACCCCGGCCCTGACAAACTCCTTGAAGGACAAGGTAGTCTTGTATCTCGACTCAAGGTACTCCATAATGATTATGTTAGATGCAGCGCCAAGCGGCATAAGGTTTCCAGCTATGGTAGACATAGAGGCAAGAGCTAGCCATTCAGGAATACTGCTTCCTGTACACCCAATGTTTTTCAAATAACCAATATACAGGTTGACAAAAGGCACGTTGCTGAGGACCTGGCTTATCAGTAGTGATGAGAGAGTTACCGAGGCTATTGATAAAGCGGAGCCGCAGCCCCCGAGGGACAGAAGGTTTAAAACAGGCTGAATAATCCCGCTCCTCCAAATTCCTTCTGTAGTGATGAACATGGTTATGAAAAACATTACAGTGCCCCAGTCAACCCTTAAAAGCGATTCCCGAGGGTTTGTCGTAAATATGTAAATTCCTGCCGCGATAACGAATGGGATGAAACCCTTCTCGCTGATATGAGGCATCCCGTACAAGGCTAGGAAATCGTTGACTACGAGTGCGATGATCGCTGTAACCAGTCCGACAAGGGCTAGCACAGCATCCCTCCTAGATCTCAAGTACTCTGATGGTATTGAGGCTATCTCAATTCTCTCATTTCTAATACCATAGATTTTTATCAAGAGTAGCGGGGTTACGATAAGGTTTACAAGCGTGGGGATTGTTAAATAGTACATGAAGACTGGGAAAGGGGCTTGAAGACCGCTGTTAATGCTTATCAACATGTTCTGAGGGTTCCCTATAGGCGTCATTACTGAGCCTATCGTTAAGGAGAAGGCGAGCAGTATAAATGAGAAGGATAGCGGTGTTTGAGCGACTCTTGCCACCGTGTACGCGATAGGAGGCCCCATCAAGGCCACGGTATCGTTCACGGTGAACGCGGCGAGTAGTCCGTAGAGAATTGAGGAGCCGAGGATTAAGCCGTATCGGCTTCTAAACCTCGAGATGAACGCGTAGGAAATATACTCTAAAAGCCCCGAGGATTCTGCAAGTCCGACTATGCTAAACATTCCGATCAGGAAGAGAATGACATTTAAGTCGATTATAACCCCGAGCTCATCCAATGAGACAAGCTCTGTTAAAACACTAATAAATGATGCGAAAGCCATGAAGCTCCAAATAGGGATTCTGAGAAGCCTTGTCCTAGCGACTAAGGGTAGGATAATCAGTAATACTAGTAGAGCACCTATTGCTTGATGGAATCCCATATCCATAAGCAAACCCTCTCAACAAGCATTCACTACTTGTTGATACTGCTAATCACTGGGTTATTATGAAGATCTATAAAGAAGTTTAAAACGATCTCGACCCTTTCCTCTGGTGGTCAGCGAGTGAGCTAGGGGAAATACTTTGACAACGAGTGAAATCTCCAGCTTGAACAATTACACAATGCAAACGCGTTAAAGTGCGAAGAAAGCGTTCATTCTATTCGGGGGAATCACTGTGTAGGCTTGCTCCTAGCGATCCACTCTTTCCTATACTTCCACATTGAGGGAGGCGTCCACAGTATCCAGGCTGGAATAGCCTTGATAAACTCGTATGCTTCCTCCCAGCCCTCCAAGCCTAGTTTCTCCGCAAGCTCTTCAAGACCCATGGGTGTTTTCAAATACTCTCTCAACACTGCCAGGACTTTTTCATCTATAACTATTTCCTTATCCCTTACTTTCACGACATATTCTGCAGCACCACTCACGTCAATCACCTTTAAACAGCATAATCCAACCCTGATAATAGTTATCAAGGTTTAAAATTATTGCCTCCTTACAAACTATTTTATACGGGCTCATGTATAATGATTTCCCTGGCGTGAACACCATGAGCTTCCAAATACCTGTTGGAGAAGTATGCGAGGAGGAATTTAAAGTCCTCGATGTTCACACGGCGAAGCATGTTGGAAGCGGGGATGTATCGGTTCTTTCAACACCAAGCATGATCGCGTTCATGGAGGGTGTGGCTTTAAGGTGTCTTCAAAAACACCTCCCCGAGGAATACACGAGTGTTGGAGTCCTCGTCAATGTTAAACACCTTAACCCGGCTCCATCGAATTCTGTGGTGAAGGTGAAAGCCTCAATCACCAGTGTCGAGGGAAGAAAGGTAGTGTTCAGCGTTCAAGCAACATATAAGGACATGGTCATTGGCGAAGGAGTGCATGAGAGATTCATTGTAAACCGGAAGAGGTTTGCCGACAAGATACGGGAGATACTTTCTTCGTAAAAGGCGGTAATGGGGCCGCCGGGATTTGAACCCGGGATCACCGGCGCTCCGGGCTTACCTGGCCAGCGGGGTAATCACCCCAGGCCGGCATCCTAGCCAGGCTAGACTACGGCCCCTATCCTACATGAAAATATTAATGAAGATTTAAAACTGTTTTCATTTCTAATTATCGAATACTTTCGCCTATGTGGTTTAGTATTTAAGCCTTTTGGCATATAATACATTAATTGTTTAATTAAAATCTTCACCTATTACTTGTTGAAAAGTTATGGAGATTTTTAATTGTTTGTTTCAAGTATTATTGGCCCAGTATCTTAACACTCGGTAATACCAAATTAATACCTATCGGTGATCCTGATGCCCGTGCGATACATCTGTGGGAACTGTGGATACATACTCTCCGTGTTCTACGAGGTTGGACAGGATTATTACGGGGTTCCAACGCCCGAGGAGGTTTACAGGATTCACGGCGGGATTTGCCCTAGGTGTAAGCACGATCTCTCTATGCCAAGCCTGAACGATATCCGAATTGCGAGCGCCAAGAAATATGTGGCAGGGAGCAAGATACCTGTTGCTGATAGGAGAGAAGTACCTATTCATCACTAACCTGCTTTTATAAACAATTCTTCTATAATGCTGAAATCATATGTTTTCTTGTAGTGTTTCAATTTCTCAACTACTATTGAAGGATTCCATTTGAAATAATCTATTAATGCTTCTTTAAACGGGGATCTAAATACTAGGTGTGAGAAAACGCTTGTAACATTCCGCGGGGTGTTAGATCTCCTCGCGCTCTCCCAATCGATAAGCACCAGCCTGTTTCCACATACTAGGATGTGGTCGCCGGGCCTGTTCAGCTCTCCATGGTCTATTCTAATTCTGTCTAGAATGTTCAATTTCTCCAGTAATGTTCTGAGCATGGAGGTTAGAACCGGTAAGTCTCCTCTTAAAACACTGTTCTCGACGAAGTCGTCGAAGGGCGTGCAGTCCCAGGGTGGGAAGTACTCTCGGAAAATATAGTCATCATGCTCGATAAACAGTCTTGGAGCTAATCCTGTCTCACAAGCCTGCTTCATCATTAATGCCTCATGCCTTAAACTATCCCTACGGCTGTCAAGCCTCCGAAGCTTCAAAGCTCCTAAGCCATGTCTAGGATGCTTAGCCAGCACGACAACCCCGGAATAGCCTTTTCCAACAAGCCTTAACCCATGGAAGCTCCAGCCTGTTTCAAGTAAGTATGTGAAGCCGTCAGATATGAGATTGTTCAGTCTTTGTTCAAGAACACTGCAGTTTGAAAGTGGGAAGCAGACTATTCTAGCCACGAACTCATCCGGCCTGGCTAGCCAGTGCACTTCGCCATCCACGATGGTTTCTTCAAAACAAACTCCATCAACCAAGCATATCCTCCTTTCTCCGCGATCTCCCTCATTATTTCAGGGCTAAGTTTTGAAACACGGGGGTTCAGAGGTTTTAAATGAGGCGGAGAGTTGTACTCCTTAACTAACTCCTTCAAAGCATCTACTATATCGGATATTTCACGCCTTCTCAACGACCTGAGCCTGCCGTCTTTACCAATCCAGGGGCCGTACTCGTTTTTAGAGTGTTTGGATATGAAGTTTTCACTCCTGTCTTTGATTGTTACCTTGGGTCCAACATACAGCTTGTAGTCTGGAGTGGAGCAGAATGATGCTTCTAACATGATGTAAGCAGTGTCTTTCTCGTTAGACCATGCTGACGAATCTATGACTTCGAAATCACGATTCTCCAGCAAGTTGACAACGTTTGTTTCAACCCGCTGAAGCTCTCCCCAGAGGACATCAGGGGGCGGTGCTTCAGGGAGATCGTATTTCAAAACCACCAAGCACCTATCCGCGGAGTGTTTAACGATCTCGTCCAGCGGAGCCGGCTGGGGCTCGGCGGTGAAGAACTCGATGCTTGGGTTGCTCAGGAAGCATCTTGCGCCCAGGATGAATGTTGAAAGGGTTTTCAGGCTAACGTTAGCGGTAACGTTTCTTAAAGGATCCACGGGGTCCGGCATGTAGATGACGGACTCAGGGTATTTCCTACGCAGCTTCTTTTTCAACACCTCCCAGTCAGCATTATCGAGCGTGTTAATGTATGCTGGTATCTCCCAGTTAGAGGCTTCTTCAAGGGTTCTTCTAAAAGACCTGTATTTTGCAATGAGGAGTTCTACCGCGTACCCGCTGAAACCCTTCGTTTTAAGCTCAGCACCGTACACGCCAATAGTCTTCATGAATTTTTTCAGAAGCCTAACCTGGTCCTTGTCCTCAGGGGTGAGTGTTTTATTAACGTATTGAGTGTGGAACGGGGTTCTATCGACCGCTGACACTATCTTACCAGGGTCTGAGACTTTGAAGGCTGGCACGAGGTCCGCTTCCACACCGTTAAGGAATACTCTCACGTACGGGTGCTCGGCAAACCTCAGCTCGTACTTCCCTATCTCCCTGGCGGCTTCCAATAGTATGTTGAAACCTTTAACTCTAAGCTCTTCCAGGGTCATCGTGGTGGGGAAGAGCACGAAGACGTCTAGATCCCTGTCCCCTGAAAGCCATGTATCATGCGCTATACTACCCTGAAGCGTAACCTCTACCTGAACTCCGGAGCTAGCAGCCTTCTCCTCAATCTTCTCCGCGATCCTTTTGTAAGCGTTCTCAACGAGTTCGTACTCCTCTCTCCTAGGCTTAAGCATTTCTAGAACTTTTTTCTCAACATCCATGTCTTCTCCACCTTTACTGCTTGAACACTTCGCTTTCCTGCTAATCCAGTGCTTTATAGCATATGTCCGTGTAAATAGGTCCTCTCGGAGTGAGCGTGCTCTTCTTTAAAACTATTCTTTCAACAGGGGTTACACCGAAGTCAGCGTCCTTGAATTCATCTACAAGCTTGACAAGCTTATCCACCCCCCTCCCGCTCTTAACTCTCAGCAGTGTTATGTGAGGAGTGAACTCCTCCCTATCTGCCGGTATTCTCAGCCTGCGTAGCTCCTTCTCAACCATGTCGTGCAACATAGCGACCTCGCTGGAACCCTCGGCGACCCCGGCCCACACTACTCTAGGCCTGTGAATGGTTGGGAAGACCCCTATTCCTTTAACATGCATATCGAATCTCGAATGCTTAAGGCTTGCCAGGATGTTGCATACTTCTTCAACAACACTCCCCGGTACCTCTCCGATGAAACGGAGGGTTAAATGGATGTTTTCATCTTCAACAGGCTTCACGTCCGCGCCGCTTGAAGCTATCAAGTCCCTGATCCTGATTAAACCCCTTAATACTTCCTGGTTCTCAATCTCTATTGCTATGAAAACTCTAAGTAAATCCTCCTTCATCGAGAACCCATCCCACATCTCAAATTATAATCCTTTACGCTTATATACTGTATAAAAAGACTGGTGAGCGTTTTTGAAACTAATCCTGGTCGTAGGCATGCCTGGTGCGGGCAAGACCGTGGTTATCGATGTCGCCAGGGAGCTCGGGTTTAAAATATACAGCATGGGCGACGTGGTTAGGGAGGAAGCATTGAAGCGTTTCAAAGAGATAACGCCGGAAACCATGGTTAAAACATCTGTATTGCTGAGGCAGGAGCATGGTCCAAGAATTATTGCTTTGAGAACCATTGAGAAGATTGATAGAAGCCTGGACACGGTAGTAATAGATGGAGCGAGAAGCCTGGAGGAGCTGGACGAGTTCAGGAAGCTGGGGGAGACCGTAATAGTCGCGGTTCACGCTTCACCTAGGACGAGGTTTCAGAGACTGCTTGAGAGACGTAGGAGCGGTGACCCAGCGACTTACGAGGAGTTTTTGAAAAGAGACATGGTTGAACTAGGATTTGGCGTGGGAAACCTGATCGCTCTAGCTGACTATATGATTGTTAACGAGTCCGGCCTTGACGAGCTAAGGAGGAAGGCTTTAGAACTATTCTCTAAGCTGGTGAGGAGTAATGGTTAAGGTAGAGGTGGAGGCCGAGGTTAGACCAACCGAGGATGTTGAGAAAGTTAAGAAGGCAGTGGAGAACGTGTACTCAGGGGATCTTGTACTGGTAGGTGAGGGCTACAGGCTTCTCAAGGGTGTGTCAATGGATTTGCGCTCTCTTGAGCCTTTGAGAAAGCTTATCAGGACGCAGCAGATAGAGCCGGCTGCTAAATCGTATCTTCTCAGGAGAATCAGCGATGGAGAGCTAACTATTCTACTGCATAAGCAGGCTGCTTTCGCCTCTAAAATCTCGTTCATTGATGATGCTAAGGAGTCACCGCTCGGCCCGATTAAAATCCATATAATCAATGACAACCTAGAGGAAGTGGTTAACTACTTAACAGGCTAGACCCCATAACGGTTTCAGAACCTTTCCCCATTTTTCAACACATGAGCTTTCCCCGGGGTTCAAAACATCGCTAAAGGATAAGCGACATGTAATCGCGAGCAACTACTACGTTCTCGTGGAATCTTGAAGCATCAACGTACAGCTCGTTCTCATCCGAGTACCGGGCACTGATGTGTGTTAAAACCAGCAGTTTAACCCCTGCCCTGGAAGCAATCATTGCGGCATCGCCCGAGGTGGAGTGTCCCTGCTCATGGGCTTCCTCCCTCATCGCGCTCGTGAAAGTTGCTTCGTGAATAAGGATGTCAGCGTTTCTAGAGTATTCTATAGTGCTCGACGAGGGCCCGGTATCCCCTGTGTAGCTTATCACGTGCTTGCCTGCTCTAACAAGGAATCCGTGAGCGGGGATGGAGTGCGCTACCGGGTAGGGTATGACCGTTATTTTCTCATCGCTGTACTCTCTTCCCTCCTCAACATCCACGAAGTTTAACTGGAAATCAATATTCATCAATCGGAGCTCCATGTACTTCTCTATTAGATTGAAGAGATCCCTCGGTGCCACAATGTTTAACGCTTCCTTCCTGTTTGAGAGATGCATTGTCTGGAGGAGGCCGAACAAGCCTAGGTAGTGATCCCCGTGGAGATGTGTGATGAAAACTGTTTTAACTTTAAGCGGGCTTAAACCGGTTTTAAACATTCTCGACTGGCATCCTTCCCCAACATCTAAGAGGTAAATATTGGAGTCAGCCTTCAACGCTATGCACGGCAACCCCCTGTTTATGGGTATGGCAGCCCCTGTTCCCAGCATGTAAATCCTAACGTTCAAACATTCTTCACCACGTAGACAACCCTGATTAACCCGCTGTGGACGTAATCATAATATTTCTCTACAAGATTTAATCCTGTACAGGCTATTTTATCATCGATAAAGTCTTCGAGAAACAGTGGTGCAAGGAAGGATGCATACCTATTCCTCCCCAGCCATGACGGTATTTTCTCAATAAACTGCGAGTAGATGGAGGCAACATCCTCGCCGTGAGTGCTAGCCCCTCTTCCATAAGGCGGGTCTGTCGCGACAGCGTCAATGCTTGATAGATTTACTTGAGTGGAATCTCCGAGCACTGGTATGGCGTTTGCCTTGTAGTGCCTCAGGTTTTTCTCCATCCCGTGCACGAGACTCCAGTCGAGCTCTATTGCGATAGGGTGTATGCCGATTGCCGAGGCGATTATCGGTATTGTGCCTGTGCCGGCGAAAGGATCTGCCAGCACGCCTCCCTCCCTGGCTCTTGCAAGATTTATCAATGCTTTCGCAAGCCTCGGGTTTAAAGCTATGCTCCTGTCGAAAGGCTTGTAAAAACCTTTTCCCAGGCCTGGAAGACTATCCTTGTGCCCATGGGTCTTCACACCTAGGAAAACAGCTCCGCTGGAGAAGATCAACCGGTACTCGCATCCTTTCGAGTAGGATGTGCTGAGCCCTGTTGACTTGGATATCAGTAACACATAGTTCTCCACGGTGTTTTTCCCAACAGTTCTCTTCATGATGGAAATGTGTAGCCAACCCTGTGGAACCGGGCTGGGTAGATGGAAACTGAGGGAAGGGTTTTCAGTGTCGTCCACACCTATAAGGATGCCTGCTTCCTTTAAGAAACCGCTTCTCTCCATGACTCTGTCGAGAATTCTTGGGGTCACCTTGCCGGTGCATACCATGGTGGTGCAGCTCAACCCACCCTTACATCCATAGGTTTCGAGAAGGGCTTTCAACTCGCCAGTGCTTAAGAATTCGTTAGACCCGTTAAGCACGAAATATACTGGTGTTTCCTCACCATATGGGGGCGGCGGATTCTCAATACATGTGGATCGGGATTGCTTAACGTCTTGTTTCTCGCTCAACCTGTTCCAGCACCTTTTCAACAGCTTCCGCTAGTCTCCTGGAGACGTCTGTGTACTCTACTAAATCATCTCGAATCCTGGACGCGAGAGTGTCTGCTAGGATAATCTTCTTCACACCTGCGGCACGTATTTTCTCCAGCGCGTTTCCGAGCATAAGGCCGTGCGTGGCGGCTACGATTATTGATGAAGCCCCGTTCTCTAGGAGTAGTTTCGAAGCCTCAGCTATTGTGCCGCCAGTGCTTATGATATCGTCCACTATGACGATGTCCTCCCCACTTATCCTTATCTCGCGCGGCTGGTATGACACCTGCCCTGTCACCCTGTCCCGGGTTTTCACCAAATAGTCGAACCTTAAGCCTAGCTTAACAGCAGCGTACTCCGCTCTCTTAAGAGCTCCCTTGTCAGGAGCTATGACAATAGGGTTTGAGGAGTACTTGAGAGCTTCCTGAACGAGAAGGTCTGAGACGAGAAGATTTACAGCCTTTCCCTGAAACTCCGCCAGCTTCTCCGGGCTGTGCGAGTCAACCGTTACCAGCCCGGTGGCTCCAGCATTCCGCAGGGTTTTCAGAACGATGCTGAAGGAAACAGGCTCCCCGGGCAGGAAAAGCTTGTCCTGCCTCGAATACGCAAGGTACGGTAGGACTAGTTTAACGTCTACCGCCCCAGCTCTTGTGCAGGCGTCAACAAGCATTAAGGTTTCCATAATGCTCTTGTCCTGACCGGGGTACATAGTGTTAACCACCACAGCGGTCTTAGCGCTCAGCAGCTCCGGGTTTTCAATCCTCACGTACTGCTCGCCGTCTGGGAACTCCTTCCAGTAAACCTTAGCTAATGGATAGTTCAGGATTGAAGCTATTCTCGCCGCTTGCTCCGAGTAATTTCTACCAGGCACGATCACAGCGCTCATTAAACCACTCCTAGTTCAACTTATAAGGCTTTATTCATAAAAACCCTTATAGTGAGACCTAATGGGTTTCGATCCTGACGGGCCAGGCGTTAAGGAAGCGGTTCTCTGGGAGCCTTTGCCGGGGGGTAGAGTGAAGTGTAATCTGTGTCACAGGCGTTGCGTTATCGTGCAGGACGCGTACGGTGCCTGCGGCGTGAGGTATAACCACAAGGGCAGGCTTTACACTTTAGTGTATGGCATGCTCACAGCAGCCAACCCCGACCCTATTGAGAAGAAGCCGCTGATGCACTTCCACCCCGGTGCGTATGTTTTCTCGATTTCAACGGTAGGGTGTAATTTCTACTGCAAGTTCTGCCAGAACTGGGTGTTGAGCCAGGCGCGCAGGGAAAGGGTTTACGGCGAGCTCTTCACGCCGGAGGAGGTGGTGGAGCTGGCTGTTTCCAAAGGCTGTGTGGGCGTAAGCTACACTTACAACGAGCCCACAATATTCTTCGAGTTCATGCACGATGTTGCCTCGCTAGCTAAGAAGAAGGGATTGTTCAACACTATTGTGACGAATGGTTACATGACGCCCGAGGCGATCAGTTTGCTTGCCGGGCTGATAGATGCTGCTACTGTTGACTTTAAAGCATCAGGCAACAGGGAATTCTACAGGAAGTACATGGGTGTCCCGGATCCAGAGCCCATATTTAGCTCAATCCTTGAAATGAAGAAGCATGGATGGTGGATTGAGATAACTGATTTAATCGTGCCCGAGGTCGGCGATGAAGAAGGGGATTTGAAAAGGCTTGCAGAATGGGTTAGGGATAATTTAGGCCCTGAAACACCCTTCCACCTTTTAAGATTCCACCCGGAGTACTTGCTTAACGATCTACCGCCGACTCCTGTGAAGACTTTGGAGAGGCTGTCGGAGCTTGCATTGGAGACAGGTTTGAAACACGTGTATATTGGAAACGTCTGGGGTCACAGGCTTGAGAACACGTACTGTCCTTCCTGCGGCAGCCTGGTTGTTGAGAGGAAGGGGTTTTTCATTACCAAGTGGAGGTTGACAAGCGATTTCAAGTGTCAAGCATGTAATTATCAATTAAACTTTAAAGGAGTTTTCCACGGTTCTAAATCAAGAGAGTACTTGATGTGGTGGTGAAAATCCCCTACTACATTATTGTCCTAGGCACGGCGGGGAGTGGCAAGACCACTTTGACAAGCATGTTGATGAGCTATCTTGACTCTCATCAAATGGATGTAGCCACGGTGAACCTTGACCCCGCTGTCGATGACCTTCCCTACAATCCAGACGTTGATATTAGGGAGTGGGTGGATGCTCGGGAAGTGATGGCTAAGCAGGGTCTTGGACCTAACGGCGCGTTAATAGCCTCCGTTGACATGCTTGCCCTTAACATCAGCGAGTTGAAGGATCAGGTGGATTCTCTGAAATCGAACTACGTTATAATTGATACGCCGGGTCAGCTGGAGATATTTGCCTTCAGGGATTCAGGGCCTGTTGTCTTGAGAACTATAATAGGGGATTCGAAAGCAGTGTCGCTCTTCCTGATCGATGGCTTGTACGCGCTGAAACCCAGCAACCTGTTCTCGGCGATGTTGCTGTCTGCTTCAACATTTTTCAGGATAAAGTATCCGCAGATTAATGTCTTCACCAAGATAGACCTGCTCTCCGAGGCCGAGTACTCCGGAC
>NZ_DBOUKL010000059.1:0-18693 GCF_059755995.1 Thermosphaera sp.
TGCCCCCGCCCCCCACGGTTTAACCTAGCGCTATGGCAACGGGTTGCCCATGGACTTTCTCGTAGCAGCCTTCTACCTCTCAGTACTCTCATACTACCTCGGCGTCCTGCTCAAAGCCCTCCCAATACCTGTTTACGGTTTGAAAAAGCTTGCTAACGCTTTAATCATGGACGGCGTGTACTCTGCAATCCTTGCTTTCTCGTTCAGGATCCTCCTGTGGCTCGTGGAATACTTAAGCATCCTCCTAGGGGTTGACTGGGAGTACTACACTGCGTGGGTTTTAACAAGGCTTAACGAGCTCCTAGCCATGATAGGTGTTTTGAAAATCATAGGCTCACTCCTCAGCAGGTCCGGGCTATCCTTCATCTCGACAGGGTTGATAAGCCCCTTGGCAAGCCACCTCGCAACTGTTTCAACAACCATCATAGTCATCTACACCGCCAGCAGTGTGGTTAACAGGCTGAGGGAGATGCTGATAGCTCTAGGCATAATGCTCCACGCAGTCCCCTTCAGGCTAACCAGGAGCGTGGGGGCAGCGGTGATATCGGTTTCAATAGTTTTCTCAACCGCTGCGCCCTTAATGCCCGTCTTCGTTGAAAAAGTCTCGCAGGGAACACCCCCCATCCCGTACAACCAGGGCGAGGTTTACTCGGCCAGCCTACTCTTCAAGGACATGTTTAACAACCCCGTCGGCTACGCAGTCGTTGAGGGTTACGGGCCGGAGGGGGATTTAATCTACAGGTACCTTGTCAGCGAGAAAGGAGCTGTCTACAAATCCTTCTACAGCGGCGGGTTCCCAAGGTTTGAGCACACCCTTGTCCTCGGGTTCGCCGACAAGCAGTACATGGTAGTGTTCAACCCTTCGAAGCACGCTGTCAACGGAATGGTCAATGCTTCCCTGAAGCTGCCGGATGCGGCCTCCATAGGGGTTAACAGGATACTGTTCTTCAACTGCGAGGCTAAACCGGTGTCGTACTCCAAGGAGGGGAACAGCACGGTCGTGGTTGTTGAAACACGAGGCTCCTGCAGTGTTGAAGCATTCATACAGTCCGGGGACAACGCCGTAATCCTTGTCAACAATTCAAGGATTGAGGGATGGGTTAACGCTTCATGGAGCGGTTTAAGCTTGTTGAAAACCGTTTTCGAAATACCTTCAGGCGTGTCAAACATAACTGTTAACGCGTGGTTTAAAGGGTATGCTAGACCATTCGTCGACGAGCACTACTTCACTGCATCGCTGATAGATGTCAACGTTCTCGAGCCGGAGTCGATGATATACTGGGTCTCCCTCGCAGTTGTCGACCTGATGATCCTCCCGCTAGTCTACACAGCCATGCTTGCAACTATTTCACTAACGGTTGCAAGACTTCTCGGAGGTGTCTCACCACGCGTGGCAAGGTTTTTCACAGGGGTTTGAGAAATCCTCGGCTACTTCTAACAGCACTATCCCTGATCCTGGCCCTAGCGTGTTTTCTGAACGGTGAATACGGTGCTGCTTTGGCTATTGCTTCAACAGCGGTTTTCCTCGAGCTTGTTTCAAGGTGGGCTGGTGTTGAAGATTATAGAGAGGATTAAGTCGAGCCTTGGCCTCGTGAGCGGGGATTTGAGAATAGAGCCGCCGGATCTTGTAACACTCTTTGGGGAGAAGGGAGTGATCGTGTCCAGGATCCTTGTCTGCGACAGCGTGGACTACTCTGTCAGGGATTTCAACGAGTCCTCGGCGAGAAAGTATGTTGAAACCTTTGCCTCAATACTCGACAAGCTCCCGGTTAACTCCGAGGTAAGGATCGTCAAGGATGAGGTTGATTTGAAATGGTTTGCCCGAAGGCTTGTCAACGAGATCCTGAACACCAGGATCAAGCTGGAGGGGTCGCAGGATGAGCACAGCAGGGTTAAGCACAGGGTGAAGCTTGAAGTCCTGAGCAAGCTCTACGAGGCCTTGCTGAAGGGCGAACCCTTCACCAGCACCGTCCTCCTGGTCAAGATAAGGGTGTTCGCAAGGAGCGTGGAGGAGGCTAGGTCTCTTCTCGAATACCATGAGTCAGCTGTTTCAAGAGTTTTCAAAACATACTACGGCCTAACCCTAAGGAGGGCTTCGAAGAGCGAGCTGGTGAGGATTTTAAGACTGGACCTCAACCTTGAAGCATTCAACAATATACAACCCGTTGTTTCAGAATCGAGGAGGCTTGGCTTCATACACCCGTTCCCTCCTGAGAAGAAGAGCGTGTTCACGGACGGTGTCTTCCTAGGGGTTGACCTGAGGGATAACAGGCCTGTTCAAATACCTGTCGAACAACTCTACAAGCACATGGTTGTCATAGGCCCAACCGGAAGGGGGAAGACAGCTCTGCTCGCATCCTTGATAGAGTCTGCAAGCGTATTCGACGAGTTGAAAACCCTCTCCATAGACTTCAAAGGAGACTTGGCAAAGTACCTCCCCCAGGGGTTGACGAGGGTTTTAACCCCCGAGGATGTTGTGGTGAACCTTGCCCACAAGCCCCGCTGGCTGAGCGATGCTGATTGGAGGATGATAGTGGTTGACTCCTTGTCAACCTCCCTGAACACGGATCCTGGCAGGGTTCTCGAAGCGCTTGAACTAGTCGAGGGATCAGGGATCACCGCTCTCCTCCACCGGGGCGAGGGCTCAGTGCTCCTCCCATTGTTCGAGCTTTTCAACAGGCCTCCGAGATACGAGCTTCTCGAAAGCATTCACAAGGAGAACGTGCTTTTACAGCTCCAGGGCAGGAGCATACTGTTCCAAAACGTGTACGCTGGCATCGTGATAGGGGTTTTGAGAAACGGGCTTTCAAGAAGGGAGGGCTTCAGCAACCTACTAGTGATCGATGAGGCGTGGAGGGTTAGCAGGCTCCGCTCCCTGGTCGAGCTGGTTAAGGAGGGGAGGAGCTGGAGGGTTGGCGTTGTAATAGCTACTCAGAACCCTGGGGATGTTCCGAGAGAAATACTTGAGAATGCTTCAAACCTTGTATTCTTCGGCTCCCTTGACGCTGATTACGTTGAGAAAGCGGTTAAGTCGACAGGGGTTGGGGCTGAATACGCACAGCACATCATGAAGCTGGGGGTTGGGGAAGCACTCTACGTTAACACTGAGGAGGCGGCTCCCGTTCTATTAAGGGTTAAAACACCCATGGGCTTAAACAGCTCGTGATTTAAAACCCTTTCAAAGCATTAAAAACTCTCAGTGGTTTCAGAGAGGTGTTGGCTGATGGGCGGTAGGCAGAGAACAACCATTTTCATGACCAAGGAAAAAGTCAGGCCCGGGGAGAAGCAGGCTAAGGAGAAGCAATAGGGTTTTAAATGACCGAGGTAGACGTTGCAGTCCCCACGAGCATTCTCCGGGTGGAGTCAACCCTTCTTTTAAAAACCCTCAGGATCCATCAAGTAGCTAGGATCCTAGGGATTTTCGGGGTTTCAAGAGCATTCTTCTACAAGGATTTCGAGACCGATCTCTCTGCGCACAGGGAGTATGTTAGGCTGATCAGGAAGCACTGGGAGTACTTCTTCACACCCCCCTACCTGAGAAGGAGGCTTGTGCCGAGAAGCCCCGTCCTGAAACATGTTGGAATCCTCCCTCCCATCCGCCTGGAATGGTTCGACGTCCCCCGCGGGCTCAAACCCGGGGATGAAAGAGTTGGATACGTGTTCAAGAAGAGCGGGAGCTTCAAAGTATATATTGACTCCTCAAGGGTTTTCGACGCAACCGGTGAGTGCAGGGAGGGGTTGACAGTTATCAGGATAGTGGATCCCGAGGAGAAGATTGCTGAGTGTGTGGACAGGGACTTCTACAAGGGGCCTGAGCTCCGGTTCACGGATAGTTTCAAGCAGCTTGTAGAGGGCAACAGGGATGCGAGGATCGTGGCGACTAGCAGGTATGGGCGTGTCCCAGGCTTCGACGAGCTCTCAGCCCTAGCATCCAGTAGCAGGGTTTTAATACTGTTCGGATCCCCGGGGAGAGGGCTTCACGATATAGCTGGTGCTGAGGGGCTCAGGCTCGAGGAGCTTGGAGACGTGTGGAACACTGTGCCCGGTCAAAAAGTTAAAACTGTGAGAACGGAGGAGGCTTTAATAATAACTCTTGGACTAGTAAACCATGCTTTAAAATTAAAAAGGATCTGAAAAATTAGATTGAACAATATGCTTTAAAACCTGTATAATAATCCATCCATGAAGGTGGAAGCTAATGGGTCATCGAAAGCTGCACGCGCCGAGACGCGGAAGCCTTGGCGTTAGACCGAGGAAGAGAGCGGAGGAGCTGACTCCCCGCGTCAAGACATGGCCTGTTAAAACATGGGCTGAGCTGGTGCTGGAGAAGTATGGGAAGGAGGCTGAGAAGCACGGTGTAGTGTCGAAGCCTGTGCTACTGGGCTTCGCCGCGTACAAGGCTGGCATGACCCATGGTTTAATGGTTGAGGACAGGCCTCACACTCCTTTCACGGGTAAGGAGGTTTTCACGCCCGTAACCATCCTGGATGCCCCGCCCATGGTTATCCTTGGGCTACGTGCTTACGGTTTTGGAGAGCAGGGAGGCCTCGTCTCCCTCGGCGAGGCCTGGAGGAGCCCTGTTGAAGCAGTGGGGAGGGCTTACGAGGAATACTACAGCAAGAACCCCTTGCTCACCGACAGTGTTGACAGCGTTGTCAGGAAGTACCTGCAGGGGCTTAGGAAGCTCAACCACGGCCTTGTAAAACCTGATCCAACAGGTAAGTACGGGTTCAAGTTCGTGGAGACCAACTGGGAGGAGGCTTTCAAGAAAGTATTCACCGGCAACGTTGTCGAGGTTAGAGCGCTGGCTTCAACAATACCTGTTCTCTCAGGCTTCGGTAAGAAGAAGCCTGAGATCGTTGAGATAAAGATAGGCGGGGGAAAGGTTGAGGAAGTTGTGAAGTACGGGGAGAGCATTCTCGGCGGATTGGTAACGGTTAAGGATGTTTTCACCGAGGGACAGTTCATCGATGTGATAGGGGTTACCAAGGGCAAGGGCTTCCAGGGCGTGGTGAAAAGGTTTGGCGTGAAAGTGCTTCCGAGATGGCATAAGCACAGGAAGGGTGCTAGGAAGATAGGGTCGAGGAGCCCTGCTTTCGGAACAATGAGTGAGCCTCCGCAGGCTGGTCAGACAGGATTCCACCGTAGAACCGACTACAATAAGCGTGTCCTCAGGATAGGGTTGAACGGTCTTGAGGTAACGCCCAGCGGCGGCTTCCTACACTACGGCCTCGTTTACGGACCCTACTTGATGCTGAAGGGCACGGTGTTCGGCCCTGCCAAGAGGTTGTTGATACTGAGACACCCTGTTAGACCTCCTGCATGGCTCCCGATCGAGCCTCCCAGGATCACGTACTTAAACCTTGAGAGTAAGCAAGGTGTTTAGGTGGTAGCCCGTGACTTGGACTTTAATGGTTCCCATGCAGGTTGACAGGTTAACGGTGAAGGTTTTCAACACCGAGGGGGGTGAGGCCGGCAGTATCGAACTCCCCCCGGTGTTCCAGCTACCTGTTAGGAAGGACTTGATAAGGAGGGCCTTCCTCTCAGCTTTCACAGCCATGCTCCAGCCTAAGGGCAGGGACCCGATGGCTGGCAGGAGGACAACCGCCAAGTACTGGGGAGTTGGCTACGGTATTGCGAGAGTCCCGAGACTCCCCAATGGAACGGCCAGGTTCGTGGTTAGCACTAGGAAGGGGCACCTGGCATTCCCGCCAACGCCTGAGAGAAAGCTTCACGAGGAGGTTAACAAGAAGGAGAGGGTTTACGCGATAGCCTCAGCTTTAGCGGCTACTTCAAGGATTGAGCTGGTTAAAGCCCGCGGGCACGTGTTCACAGCTGACACGCTCCCCATCATAGTCCTGGATGATGCCGAGGAGAAGATAAGCGATTCGAAGCAGGCTAGGGAGTGGCTCTCAAAGCTAGGCTTATGGGATGATGTTGTCAGAAGCCAGGAGGGCACCGGGATCAGGGCTGGTAAGGGCAAGATGAGGGGGCGCAGGTATGTTGAGCCTAAGAGCATACTCTTCGTCCTCACAAGCTATGAGAAGCCGCTTGCCAAGGCTGTTAGAAACTTCCCTGGCGTGGATATTGCGACGCCCGGGAACCTGGGGATACTGCACCTGGCGCCCGGCGGGGTGCCCGGGAGGCTTACAGTTTTCTCGAAGACAGCTCTCGAAGAGGTTGCCAGGAAGTTCGAGGTGGTGTTCCTGTGAGCAGTGAGACCGAAAGGCTTTACAGCATAATAGTGAGGCCTGTTCAGAGCGAGAAAGCCCTGGGCATGATTGACAAGCAGAACACTTTAACCTTCATAGTGGATATCAACGCTAGCAAGCAGGATGTGAAGAGGGCTGTTGAAACACTGTTCAACGTTAAGGTTGAAAAGGTCAGGATACTTGTAACCCCTAAGGGGGAGAAGAAGGCTTACGTCAAGCTGGCCCCGGAGTACAAGGCCAGCGACGTGGCGGCTCAAATAGGCTTGATCTAGGGGTGGTTTGAATGGGTAAGAGGCTTATCATTCAGAGAAGGGGGCGTGGATCCCCTAATTTCAGGACACCGGATCACGTTCACGTAGCGCCGGCGAAATACCCGTTGATACCGTTCGACCAGACGTTTAAGGGAGTGGTAGCTGACTTCATCCACGACCCGGGCAGGTGGGTGCCTCTCGCAGAGATAGAGCTTGAGAACGGCCTGGTCTTCTACGTTCCAGCTGTCGAGGGGATGTATAAGGGGCAGGTTATTGAAGTAGGCCCTGCTGCGAAACCCGTTCACGGCAACATACTGCCCATAGGCTCAATACCCGAGGGAACCCAGATATGCAATATTGAGAAGAACCCGGGCGATGGCGGAAGGTTCGTGAGGTCTAGTGGAACCTACGCTATAATAGTTGGGAGAGCCGGGGGCAAGACCCAGGTCCAGCTCCCCAGCGGCAAGATCATTGAGGTGCCGAACGAGGCAAGGGCCATGGTAGGCGTTGTAGCCGGTGGGGGAAGGCTTGAGAAACCCTTGCTGAAAGCTGGCGCGTCATACTATAAGTGGAGCGCTAAGTCCAGGTGGTGGCCTAGGGTTAGAGGTGTGGCGATGAACGCTGCGTTCCACCCGCACGGTGGTGGAAGCCACCAGCATGTTGGAAGACCCTCGACAATCTCAAGGATGACTCCTCCGGGCAGGAAGGTCGGGCACATAGCTGCCAGGAGAACTGGCAGGAGGAAGGGTTAGGCTTTACAGCTTTTTCCAAGCTAAGGATTAATTAGGGGTTTCCCCTTAGATTTTCCTGAAAGGTTTCTGCAAATGACAGCAACTATTTCTCGAGACGATCCAGTGGTTAGGAAAGTGTTCGAAACCTACGAGCCCGTTGTCAAGCGCAGGGAAAGGGTTAGGGATCCTGAGGAGATCATAGAGGTTTTGAGAAGCGAGTTCAAGCTCGTTGTCAAGCCCTATGTAGTGTACTTGACGATTGCTTCATTCATGAATAATAGGCCTGTTCTCTACGAGGGCCCTCCCGGAACCGGGAAGACCGAGATAGGCGAGGCCATACTCTACCTATGGGCTGGTAAAACCCCTTTCATACTACCATGTAGCGAGAACTATGACGAGTACAGGGTTATAGGCGACTTCCACCCTGCCATGGCAATGGCTAAAGGCTTCAACGAGGAGAGCTTCATACCGAGGCCGCTTCTAGCAGCACTCATCATGGGGACAGGGGTCCTCATAGATGAGATAAGGAGGAGCAGTGAGGAGTTCCAGAACATGCTGCTCGACGTTATCGATAAGAGGAGGATTATCATACCGGAGCTGAAGAAGGTTTACAGCCAGGAGAGCGACGAGTTCCAAGTAGTCTTAACCAGCAACCCTCTTGACATAGCGCAGGGAGAGCTCAGCGATGCCTTCCTGAGAAGGGTTGTGAGGGTTGAGTTCAAATACCCGAGCATCGAGGAGGAGTACGAGATAGTGAGGCTTAAGCTAGGCTCCCTGTTCCAGAAGCTAAGGGATGATGATGTTTTGAAAGCACTATCCATTGTCAACAAGCTAAGGGAGAAGGCTAACTACAAGCCAGGGATATCAGACACGGTCACATGGCTAACCATGGCCGCGCTCCTGGCGGAGGCAAGGGGTAGGGAGAGGGTTGGGGATGAGGAGCTGAGGCAGGCCGGCTTGTCAACCCTTTACAAGAACCCTGAGGACGAGGAACTGGTTAATGAAGTCTTACGGTGAAGAATCACCCGAGGCTTTGAAAAAAGAGTTTTCTAGGAGAATAGAGGACTGGATCCGGGAAGCCTTCAAAGGAGCTGGGGCAACCGGGGTCTCCGTTGACAGGATAATTCTTTACGTCAAGCTCGGCCTCACGCTGGAGGGCTTGCTGAGGAGTCGCGAGCAGCTGGAGCAGTACAAGGACCTTCTCCGGGGCGCGCTCGGCCTTAAGCCCGTGGAGAAAACCGGGGAGGAGGTTTTAGCATCATTCAGCCTCGACCAGTCATTCCAGGCGAGGCTTTCAAGATCCAGGACCGTGAGGGTTTCAGACCTGTTGAGCAAGGATTCAACGCCTCAGCAGGTATTGGAGTATATCTGGTATAGGAAGACAGGGGTTATCCGGAGAAGCCGCAACGGAGGCTTCGTCGTAGATGCTGAGCGTTTAAGAAGCATGGGGGCCAGGGGCTCGATCACCGTTAAAGACCTAAACAAGTACCTTGGAGAGGTTCCCAGCCAGCTGTGGGGCAAGATTGTTTCAAGCAGTGTCCTGGAGAGGATGTCAAGGGATGAGATAGTCGAGTTTGCCAGCAGGTTCTACGGGAGAAACCCGGGGGTTGACAAGAGGATTGACCATGAAATCGCATCAAGGCTGAACGCTGGGTGGAGGCCTAGCCTTAACGAGTACCGGAGGATTGAGAGAGTTGTGAGCAGGGTTTCACCGAGGCTGAAAGCGAGCGCGCTACTCCCCTACATGCTTCCACAGGTTGACTCTAGCTTCCTGTCTAGAGATGATATGTCCCGGCTTGCGAAAAGGCTTGAGGAGCTCTCGTTGAGGGATAGGTGGAGGATTATCGACAAGATATACAAGAACCCTGGCTACGAGCCGTTGCTGAGCCAGCTTGGAGTTTTCTCACTAGCAGGTATTGGAAACCCTGACAGGCTTGGCGAGCCCTTGCGCTCGAAAACCATTCTCGGGCAATCCCTCATGAACTACGTCGCCTACCTCCTCACCCGAGACCCCTCATACCTCGACTACTCAATGTACCTGGCCTCCAGGGTTAACCCGGAGGCGCTGGAGCCGGGGCTGAGGAGGCTTCACGAGGGCTTGCAGGCTGGTGATTCCAGAAGGCTTATAACAATTATTGCCAGGCAGGACCCTGCTGAAGCTCTCGAGGCGTTATCGTACAAGCTGTGGGAGTATGTTTCAACCAGGGGGAGGCTTGAGGTTGAGCCCAGCATGTTGAGGAGGGCTGTTGAAATAGGCTGCATGATCTTGAACAGGGCTTGGGCTCGCAGAGGCGTTTCAGCTGAATGGAGGGTTTCAGCGAGGAGGGGCAGGGTGGATGTTAGGAAGACCATGTTTAAACATGTTAGAATGGATGAGACGATTGTCTACAGGAGGAGGGAGAGGAGGGTTAGGGTTGTAGGTGTTGTCGACGTGAGCGGGAGTATGTCAAGGTTTTCCCTATGGTCCATTCTCTCCCTGGCATCCCTGACCCCGGTTTTAAGCGGGGTTGTAATGTTCTCGGAGAAGCCCGTTATATATAGAGCGCCGGGGGCGAAAACCCAAAGGCTCCTCGTAAACTACCTGGAGAACCTTTTCCAGCAGGGTTTTAAAGGATACACTAACATCTCCAGCGCTCTCAGGGAGGCTTACAGGCTGAGCTTGAAAACAGGCTCCGGCAGGATCGTCTTGTTCACCGATCTCCAGCAGACAGTGCAGGATGTTGACCCGTGGGTTGAGGCGGCCGGGATCACGGGGAAGGGTGTGAAAGTGGTCGTGATAACTCCTTCCCAGGCTGACGAGAGGGTTGTCGAGTTGATGAGGAGTGCTGGATGCTTGGTTGAAGTAGTGTCGAGCCCTGAGAAGATACCAAAGATTTTAAAAAGGAAATTAAATGTTTAAAATACAGTCTAGCTTAGAATTAGATAACATATTGCTTACGTGCTGGGTGAACAGGGTTGGCGCTGAGTCTACAGGACCTGCCGGTTGAGTGGCGGAAGTTCAGGTATAGAGGCTACACTCTTGAAGAGTTGCTCAACATGCCGATGGATGACTTGATAAACCTCCTGCCCGCGAGGCAGAGGAGGAGTTTGAAGAGGGGTTTGACCAAGGCTCAGATCAGGCTTCTCGCAAGGATTAGGAAGGTTAGGGGCAACCCGGAGCTTGCCAGGAAGGGCGTGGTTAAAACACATGTTAGAGACATGATCATCCTCCCCGAGATGATCGGCTTAACAATAGCTGTTTACAACGGCAAGGAGTTCGTCCCCGTTAAGATATCGCCTGAGATGATAGGGCACTACCTGGGAGAGTTCAGCATTACCACGAAGAAGGTAACCCACGGGGAGCCCGGGTTGAAGGCAACCCGTAGCAGCAGGTTCGTAGCGCTCGCTAAGTAGGTGGGAGCATGCCTACATGGCACTACTCGGTTAGCTTTCTCGACGAGTCAAAGATTGCTAAAGCAGCCAGGTACGATATTCCCGTGTCGATAAAGTACATGAGGGAGATTGCCTACACCTTGAAGGGAATGAAGCTCCAGGATGCTATAAGGTTCCTGGAAGACGTTTTGAAGATGAAGCAGGCAGTCCCGTTCAGAAGGTACACGGGCAAGCTGAGCCATAAGAAAGGGCTGGCTGACAGGTTTAAATGGCCTATTGGCAGGTACCCTGTGAAGGGTGCCAGGTACATGCTCGAGGTTTTAAGGAATGTTGAAGCAAACGCTGAGAACAAGGGCTTGGACAAGGAGAAGCTTGTGATAATCCACATAGCTGCTCACAAAGGGCTCACTCTTAAAAGATATATGCCAAGGGCTTTCGGAAGGGCAACCCCTAAGTACAGGAGATTGAGCAATGTCGAGGTAATTGTTAAAGAGGTGGGGTAGCATGGTGGGGCCAAGGGTTAAATCATACTTCCTATCTTATGGTTTGAAAAAGCTGATGATAGACGAGTTCCTTGCGAACTACTTCAAGGACGCCGGGTACGCCGGGGTGGAGGTTTTCAGGACCCCGACCGGCCACAGGGTTGTGATATATGCTGAGTACCCTGGCAGGCTAATAGGCAGGGGAGGGAGCGTTATCAAGAAGCTGACCACGATCCTCCAGACAAGGTTCGGGCTAGAGAACGTTAACATCACCGTCTCACCTGTGATGGACCCCGACTTGAACGCCAGGGTTGTCGCCTTCAGGATTGTCAGGGCTTTGGAGAAGGAGATACCGTTTAGAAGGGTTATGATGGGGATGTTGAAGAGGATTATGGATGCTGGCGCAGTAGGTGCTGAGATAATAATCAGCGGTAAGCTGAGAGGGGAGAGGGCTACTTACGAGAAGATGAGGGTTGGCAAGATATACAAGGCTGGCGAACCCGTTGAATACATTGTTGACAGGGCTGTTGCAAGAGCATTGCTCAAGCCCGGTATATACGGTGTTGAAGTATTGATTGTTAAACCCGGCATAAAGCTCCCCGACCACGTGGAGATCAAGCCTGTGAAGCCTGAGGCTTTGAAGCAGGCGGCCCCGCAGCCAGGCGGGGAGGCAGAGAGCTCCCAGGAGGGTGGTGTAGTTGAAGGCTAGTGAGATAAGGAAGATGGCTCCGGAGGAGAGGCTGTTAAAGCTTAACGAGCTCAGGCTGGAGCTTGTCAAGCTCAGGCTTCAGTCAAAGGTCGGTACCTTGACGAACACTGCCAGGATTAGGAATGTTAGACGGGATATTGCTAGAATACTCACGGTTATGCGCGAGGAATCAGCAAAGGGTAGGCAACAGGCTGAAGAGGTTAAGGAGGAGGTTCCTGTTGAAGAGGAGAAGCAGTAACCTAGTATACCACGAGCTCATAGGCCTGAAGGCTCGTGTCGTAGAATACTCCGACCCATCCGTCAAGGGTTTCGAGGGAGTGGTGGTTGATGAAACCCTTAAGACCCTTGTACTCGAGAACTCTTCCCGTAGGATACGCGTTTTCAAGGAGAACGGTGTTTTCGAGTTCACGCTTCCAGATGGTGGAAGCGTGGTTATTAAAGGGTTTAAGATATTGGGTAGACCTTGGGAACGTGTTAAAATGGTTTTGAGGTAGGTTTGCATGAGCAGGGCTCAGGTTAACAATATAGGTTTAGAGGGCTTAACCCCGCCGGAGAGGACTTGCGAGGACCCTAAGTGCCCGTGGCACGGGCATGTCAAGGTTAGAGGGGTCGTGCTAACCGGGGTTGTGAGCAAGAGGAAGGCTCACGGAATGGTCGTGGTGAGGCACGACTACCTTCATTATGTTAAGAAGTTCATGAGGTATGAGAAGAGGAAGAAGCATATTCACGCCCACCTCCCGCCCTGCATAGAGGTAAGGGAGGGTGATACTGTAGTAATAGGTGAGACCCGCCCCCTCTCTAAGACTGTTTCCTTCGTTGTCCTAGCAGTGGTTAAGAAGGCAGGTGGTGTCTGATGGGTGCTAAGAGAGCTGTAGCCGGCAAGCCAGCCTTCTCCAGGAGAAGGGTTAACACAGGGCTTCAGGTTCAAACAGTAGCCAAGGTGGCTGACAACAGCGGTGCTAAGGAAGTAATGATAATCGGCGTGCCAGGCTATCATGGAAGGCTGAGGAGGGTTCCCCCAGCAGGCGTTGGAGACCTTGTCGTGGTGAGCGTTAAGAAAGGGATCCCGGAGATGAGGAAGCAGGTGTTTAAGGCAATAGTTGTGAGGCAGAGGAGGCCTTACAAGAGGGCTGACGGCACCTGGATTGCTTTCGAGGACAACGCTGTGGTTATACTGACCCCTGAGGGAACGCCTAAGGGAAGCGAGATCAGGGGGCCTATCGCGAGGGAGGCAGCGGAGAGGTGGCCCCAGATAGCTAATCTTGCATCAATGATTATTTAGGAGGTGTGTTTATGGCTGTCACAGCTTCACATAAACCAGGCAAGCAGAGGAAGGCTCTCGCCGAGATGCCCCTGCACTTGAGGAGGAAGCTTCTAACAGCAAGGCTCAGCGACGAGCTCGTGGAGAAGTACGGTGTTAAAAGGCTCCCGGTGAGGAAAGGAGACACCGTGCTGGTTATGAGGGGTGATTTCCAGGGAGCTGAGGGCAAGGTTGTCAGGGTGGATTTGAAGAGGGTGAGGATCTTTATAGAAGGGGTTCAGAAGAAGAAGGCTGATGGAACCCCTGTCTACGTTCCAATCCACCCCAGCAAGGTCATGATTACGAAGCTTGATCTCAGCGACAAGCTCCGCCTCAAAATCGTTGAGAGGCGGAGGGGTAAGACCGAGGAGTCGAAGAAGGAGGGTGAGTAGTCATGGGTAGTATGGGTGGGAGCAGGCATTTAAAAGCCATAGCAGCCCCGAGGTACTGGCCGATACTTAGGAAGGAGTATAAATGGGTTGTCAAACCCAGCCCCGGCCCTCACGCAATAGCCAGGTCCATCCCGCTGCTACTTGTCGTAAGGGATGTGCTGAGGCTTGCTAAAACAGGGAGGGAGGCTCGGAGGCTGATAAGCGAAGGATATTTCAAAGTAGACGGGAAGGTTAGGAGGAGCTACAAGTTCCCTGTTGGAATGATGGATGTTATTGAAGTAGTAGGTGTTAACGAGTACTATAGAGTAGTCCCAGTCCCCTCTAAAGTCCTCGACCTGGTGAAGATCACCAGGGAGGAGGCATCGTTCAAGCTTGTCAGAATAGAGGATAAGACAACGGTTAAAAACGGGCACATCCAGCTAAACCTTCACGACGGCAGGAACATTCTCATCAGGGTTAACGACCCCAGGAACCCTGTCGAAGATGTTTACGAAACCCTGGGCGTTCTCCAGATATCGGTGCCCAGTCAGGAAATACTCAATTACATCCCGCTGAAAGAAGGCGTCATCGCCATCATCTCCGGTGGTAGGAACGTTGGAAGAGTTGGCAGGATTGTCTCAATCCACAGGGGTATGAGAAGGCATAGGAGTATTGTAACCATTGAGGATAAGACTGGGGCAAGGGTTCAGACAAGCCTTGACTACATCTTCCCGATAGGTGTTGATAAGCCGTTGATAACGCTTCCCGAGGGTGCTTGGTGATGTCCACGGCAACAGTGTTAACCCCTGATGTTGAGAAGAAGATTATTGAGAAGTGGAACAGCAACCCAATGCTCAAGCCCAGGATAAGCAAGGTTACGGTTAACATTGGAGTAGGGGCTGAGACCGACAAGCTTCCAAAGGCTTTGAAAGTCCTAGAGGAGTTGACCGGTGCCAAGCCTGTCCCGAGAAGGGCGAAGAAGACTATCAAGGACTTCAACATTAGAAAGGGCGAGAACATTGCTGCAATAGTCACGCTGAGAGGGGACAAGGCCAGGGAGTTCCTCCGCAAGGTTTTCGAGACCCTCGGCTACAGGCTTAAAGCATCCTACTTCGACGACTACGGGAACGTTAGCGTGGGGATTAAGGAGCACATACACATGCCAGGGGTAAGGTACGACCCCGAGATAGGTGTTTTCGGAATGGATGTCGCTATAACTATTGAGAGACCCGGGTACAGGGTGATGAGGAGGAAGCGTTGCAGGAAGAGGAGGATTCCTAGGAGGCACCGGGTGAGCAAGCTTGAAGCAATGGTTTTCCTGAAAAACGAGTTCGGTGTTGAAATAGTGGGTGAGTAGGATGGGCAAGTTCAAACAGCCTAAAATACACAAGTATGGGCGTGGAGTCCAGGAGTGCCAGAGATGCGGTTCGAGAGACGCTGTTATCCAGGCGTACGGGCTCTACCTGTGCAGGCAGTGCTTCCGCGAGGTAGCGGGGACGATAGGGTTTAAGAAGTACAGTTAAAAAGGTGGTGTGTGGATTTAAGGAGGAGAGGTGTTTAACCCATGGTGGTCATGGACACGCTTTCAAACGCGCTTTCGGCAATACAGAACGCTGAGGTAAGGGCGAAGAGCGAGGTAGTGCTCTGGCCAGCGTCTAAGCTGGTTTTAAACGTTCTGAGAGTTTTGCAGAGAGAAGGGTATGTCGGCGAGTTCGAGTATATTGACGACGGGAGATGGGGGAAGATAAAAGTACAGCTTCTCGGAAGGATTAACAAGATAGGTGTTGTTAAGCCGAGGCACCCTGTCTCGTACAGGGAGCTCGAGGAGTTCCCGGAGTGGCTTAAAAGATACCTGCCAGCCTACAACATCGGGATATTAATAGTCAGCACATCCCAGGGCGTTATGTCGCACAAGGAGGCTGTTGAAAAGAAGACTGGCGGGGTACTGCTAGCCTACTGCTACTGAGGTGGCCCGCATGGTTAGGAGGCTTCACATCGCGGAATCCGTTGAAATCCCCGAGAACGTCACAGTCACTGTTGACGGTTTGAAAGTGGTTGTGAAGGGCCCGAAGGGAGAGCTGTCAAAGGACTTCTCCTACGCAAGGGATATTACGATAAGGCTTGAGGATGGAAGAGTTGTTGTTGAAGCATTCCTCGCTGACAGGAGGAAGAAGGCGCTGGCAGGGACGATAGCTGCTCATATAAGAAACATGATCACGGGCGTGACAAAGGGGTACCGGTACAAGCTGAAAATAATCTCGTCGCACTTCCCAATGACGGTTGTGGTTGACGAGAAGAACAGGATTGTCAGGATAAAGAACTTCATAGGAGAAAAAGCCGACAGGATCGCTAAGATCTACGGGAACGCCAAGGTCAAGGTCAGCGGGAGCGACGTGATAGTGGAAGGGCTGGACATTGAGGAGGTTGGGTTGACAGCTGCAAGCATTGAAAGGGCTACGAAGATACCTGATAGGGATAGGCGTGTTTTCTCAGATGGAATATTTATTTACGAGAAGGGTGAGGCTGTATGAGCAGTGGTTTCGAGAGATTATTGAGGCTAAGGAATGAGATGAACAAGGAGAGGCCGGAGTTCCTCAGGCATTTATGGTGGAAGAAGCCGAAGTTCAAGAACGAGCCCAAGTGGAGGAAGCCCAAGGGTATTGATAACAAGATGAGGAGGCAGCTTAAAGGATTCCCACCGGTTGTTAAGATAGGCTACAGGGGTCCAAGCCTAGCGAGAGGCCTCCACCCGACCGGCTTGAAACCCGTCGTGGTTCACAATGTGAGCGAGCTTGAAGGATTGAACCCTGCTACAACAATAATATACATATCCGGTACGGTTGGCTTCAGGAAGAGGGTTGAAATATTCAACGCGGCATTGTCCAAGGGCTTCAGGATTGCTAACCCGCCGAGAATCATACAGTCTTCAACCACGGGAGGTGTTGGTCAATGAGCGATCTATCCCTGCAGAAAAGGCTTGCAGCAGAGATCCTTGGAGTAGGGGTTTCAAGGATAAGGATTGACCCGTCAAGGGCTGAGGAGGTAAGCGGCGCGATAACGAGGGAGGAGGTTAAGAGACTGGTGAAGGACGGGGCTATATGGGTTGAACCCGTACACGGGATCGCAGGGGTTAGCTCAAAGGTTAGGAAAACCCAGAGGGCTAAGGGCAGGAGGAGGGGTCAGGGTAAGAGGAAGGGTGTTAAAACAGCAAGGCTTGACGAGAAGGAGGCGTGGATGGGAAGGATTAGGAAGATTAGAAGGTTCCTCAGATACCTCAGGGATAAGAACTTGATCGACAAGAGGACTTATAGAAGGCTCTACAGGCTTGCCAAGGGCGGTGCTTTCAAGAACCTTTCATCCCTCAAGCTCTACTTGAAGGAGAACAAGATCTTGAAGGAGGTTAAATAGGTGTCCTGAATGGCGAAGGGTCCAAGGTACAAGGTTCCGAGAAGGAGGAGAAGGGAGGGTAAGACAAACTACTATAAGAGATATGTCATGATACTTTCCAAACACCCGAGGTTTGTTGTTAGGAAAACGCTCAACTACATATGGGTTCAAATCATCGAGGCGAAGCCTGAGGGAGACGTGGTTATAGCGGCGGCTCACTCCAGGGAGCTGGTTAAAAAGTATGGGTGGAAAGCAGGCACCTGCAACACGCCCTCAGCCTACTTAACAGGCTTGCTTGCTGCCTGCAGGGCTTTGAAGAAGGGTGTTGAGTTCGCAACCCCTGACATCGGGCTGCACTCCTCGAGGAAGGGGGCAATAGTATATGCGGCGATAAAAGCAGCTAACGATGCAGGCTTGAAAGTACCGGTTAGCGAGGAAGTGGTCCCATCTGAGGAGAGGATTAGGGGTGAGCACATCTCAGAATACGCTAAAATACTAAGCGAGAAGGGTTTATTAGAGAAGAGGTTTTCAAAATACCTTGCTAACGGTTTAAACCCCGTTGACCTTCCCTCACACTTCGACGAGGTTAAGGAGAGGATTATGAAGGATTGCGGGGTGAAGGGGTGATTTAAATGGCTATGAGCGCGGTGGACAAAGTTGCCCTGGAGAGATGGGTTCCCAGGACCAGAGTAGGCAGGATGGTTGTCGAAGGCAAGATCACCAGTTTGAAGGAGATATTCGACAGGAACCTTCCATTGCTGGAGCCGGAGATAGTGGACTACCTCCTCCCCGATCTCAAATACGAGAGGATTGACGCCGGCATTGTTCAGAAAATGACAGATGCTGGAAGGAGGACGAAGTTCAGGGTTGTCGTAGTAATAGGCAACGGCAACGGGTTCGTGGGCGTGGGCTCAGGCAAGGCTAAGCAGTACACTGATGCCCTGGCCAAGGCGATTAGGAACGCGAAGCTCAACATAACCCCGATCAGGAGAGGGTGCGGGAGCTGGGAGTGCAGGTGCGGAGAGCCTCACAGCGTCCCGTTCACGGTTACCGGGAAGAGCGGGAGCGTTGAGATCATTATTAAGCCAGCGCCTAAGGGAACAGGGCTTGTAGCCGGAGATATTGGTAAAGTGGTTTTGAGAATGGCCGGTATCAAGGATGCGTGGACGGAGTCTTTTGGCGAGACAAGGACATCCCTGAACTTTGCAAAGGCAACGTTGAATGCTTTAAGGAACACGTACAGGTTTGTAACACCTGTTGACTGGTTGAAAGGCTGAGGTGGTTTAAATGGTTGCTGAACTCTACGCTATAATAAGGCTCAGGGGCTTGGCGGACACCCCGCCCGACGTCGAGCACGCGTTGAAACTGCTCAGGCTTCACAGGAAATACCACCTGGTCATCTACCCGTCAGACCTTCCCGGGCTGAAAGGCGTGTTGGAAACCGTCAAGGACTGGGTCACATGGGGCGAGATTTCAAGGGAAACCCTTATCGAACTGTTGAGGAGTAGGGGGAGAACCATCGGCGGCAGAAAGCTTACCGATGAGTACGTTAACGAGAAGCTGAAACACCTAGGCATAACCGGCGGGATAGAAGGGTTAGCGGACGCGTTGCTAGAGGGGCGTGTCAGGCTTCACGAGATAGACAGCCTGGTTAAACCTGTTTTCAGAATGCACCCGCCGAGAGGAGGGTTTAAGAGGAGCATTAAGAAATCAGTAGGGAATAGCGGGGAGCTAGGCTACAGGGGTAAGGCGATTAACGATTTAATAATGAAAATGATCTAGGGTGATTGGAATGGTTGTGAGAAAGGAGAAAAAATCCAGAAAGCTCCGCGGCAGGACCAGGACAATGGGATGGGGAAGGGTTGGCCAGCACAGGAA
>NZ_DBOUKL010000006.1:0-35631 GCF_059755995.1 Thermosphaera sp.
TAGACCACTGATACCACGTACGATATGGCAGCGAACACTGTAGTGCCCATTGCAAGCCAGAATGCAGCCCACACAGTATCCTCTATTATCCTTGCACCAGTCTTTTTAACCCTTATAAACGGTAGTGGAAGGCCTTTCAAAACCCAGCCGACAGCCCAGGAAAGCATGAAAACCACCCATGCTAACCCAACAATCGCCAGGGTAAGGTTTCTCACAAACTCCAGCATGTCCAAGCCTGACACCGTATGTATCGCATTTAGATTACGAGGCGGGTTGGGTGAAACTTACGGGATAAAATACTGTTTTCCAATCAAAGCTCTCAGGGAGATAGGTGTTGCTGATTGAGGATGTGGCCTAGGGTTGCGAGAATATACTGGGATCCATGGCGGAACATACCTGTTGTCAAGCCGAGGCAGGAGGAGATAGACCTTTACTACGTGGTGAGGCTGTCGGAGCCCGGGGACGCGCGCCCAGCCTTCCAGGGGGATCTTGAGAAGCTGGAGAAGGCTGTAACCCATGAGTACGGGAGCCCCGAGCTATACCGCAGGTTTTTCGAAAACCAGTTCGTGCTTTTAAACAAAACCCCTCACTGGGACCATATGTGGGAAGTGGTTGCCTCAGGCAACGTCCTCGGCCAGCTGTACTACGACCCGTTCCGGGAGAAGTGGAGGTTCAGGCTAACCTACTCGGGAGCCGTGCTCGCCCTCGAGGAGAAGCTTGTCAAGGATCAAAGGGTTGACGGCCCAGTCTACACGGGCAGGGTGGTGGAGGCCTCCGGGGTTAGCGACAACCAGGTCGTGGTGGTGGATTCCAGGAACAGGATTAGAGGCCTTGCTGAGAAGTACGGTGACAAGCTCGTGATCGTTAAAACATTCCACGACAAGTCAAGGCCAGTGGAGACCAGCGGGAGGGCGGCTAGCATTCAAGACGTGTTGAAGCATAACGAGGAGGGGTTGAAAACCCTTGAGGAATCTTCTAAGAGGTTTCTCGAAAAGCTTCACGCAAGGTACAGTCTGCCCGTGATAATATCTTACAGCGGCGGGAAGGACAGCCTGATAGCGCTGGACCTGACCGTTAAAGCCCTGGGCGGGGGTGAAATGGTTTTCAACGACACCGGGCTCGAGCTCCCGGAAACCATCAGTAATGTCGAGGAAGTCTCGGAGAGGTATGGGCTAAAGCTTCACGTAGCGTCCGCAGGGGACGTGTTCTGGCGGGGCGTTGAGGTCTTCGGCCCCCCGGGGAAGGATTACAGGTGGTGCTGCAAGATCGCGAAGCTGGTTCCAATAGCGAGGTTGACAAGGGCCCTGTGGCCTAATGGAGCGTTCAACATTGTCGGCCAGAGAGCTTACGAATCGCTCGACAGGGCTAAGAGCCCCAGGGTGTGGAGGAATAAGTGGATACCACACCTGGTGACAACATCCCCTATACAGTACTGGGGGCAGCTTTCCGGCTGGCTCTACATTTTCAAGTACAACCTCCCCTTCAACAAGCTCTACTTGAAGGGTTTCGACAGGCTGGGATGCTTCCTATGCCCCTCGAGCACTCTCGCAGAGTTCAAGGATGTTGAGGAAACATACCCCGAGCTCTGGGAGAGGTGGAGGAGGCTTCTCGAGTACTGGAGGAGGAGCTTGAACCAGCCTGAGGAATGGGTTAAGCTTGGATTGTGGAGGTGGCTGACGCCTGCTTCAGCTAAGAAGAGGATTGCACGGCATGTTCAAGGATACAGTATTGACTGGAGGGATGAGTATAGGAGGAGGCTTCTCGCAAGCAGCGTCAACCTTGCACCCGTCTCGAAAACCCAGGGGGAGGAAGGGTTGAAACTATTTTTCAACAGGAAGGTTGTCAGCGACGGGTACAGGAGTGTTCTGAAAGCTAATACGGAGGGAATCGGCTTCTCATACGAGGAGGGAGATGGCGTGGTCGAGATCTCAACCCCTAACACTAATATTATTATAAAGGAAGATATGGTTGAGGCTAAGCCCTTCGCCCCTGGCGAAAGCCTTGAAGACCTTGTCGATGTTTTAAAAATAATCTACAGGATGTACGGCTGTGTTAAATGCGGGAGCTGCATACTGTGGGCTCCGAGAGGGGTTGCAAGGCTCACTCCCCAGGGACCAGTGCTCGAGAGCAGGGTTGACGAGAAGGTTAGGAGGCAGTATCTTGAATCCTGCCCTATAAGCGATCAGCTGGTTGAGAAGGTTGTTGTCCCGCTTATACTGGACAGCCCGAAAGCTTTCAAGAGGCCTTCGAGGAAGCGGTTGAAGTTCAGCTAAGGGCTATGCTGGCGGGGCCGGTAGGCCTGGCTCCTGCTTTAGGACTGCTTCTTCGCGTCAATGTACTTCTTCGCTTTCAAATACTTCTTCTCGCTCTCATAGATCTCGCTGAGAAGGTCGCCGCCGCTGCTGACCTTGGAGAGTATTCTAGCAGCCTCGGAGGCGCCGACGCCTCTTGCTGAGAGAGCTAGCAACGCTGTCTTCCCGTGCTTGTAGAGTATTATGGCTCTCTTGGCAAGGTCTTCGAGAAGGGCTTGCTCACTACTGGTCAACCTCTCACCTCTCCTAGCCTTGGCGATAACCTTTTTCTCCTCCTCCCCATCCGTCTTGACAAGGGCTAGCGTAGCGGTTTTGCACTTGGGGCAGACGTACTTCTCCATCTTTGCCAGCTCCCTAACCGTCCCGGATACCTCGTACCCGCATCTTATGCAGAGGAGTCTGGCACGCCTGTTGAAAAGCCTCTCAGCATACTGCTCCCTGTCTAGGGTTATGATGGAGGATGCGACCGGGATCTCGATGTATCCTAGGAGCTCCAGGTGTCCTTGCCCAAGCTTCTCGAAATACCTTGCCTCAACCCTTACATCCCCCCTCGCAATCCTCTCAGCCAGCTCTGCTGCTGAATCAATATCGTAGTCTTTAACCAGCACCTCCCTGAAGGCTTCATCACCTATCACGGTGTCTACAAAGGCTTCGAGCATTGTCTTGGAAACCCTTGTTTCACCAGGGGTTATCGCGCCGAACCTCTGCCCAACCTGGAATATCCTCCAGTAGAGAGCCTTCCCGTTCCTCGCAACCTGTTTGAGGAAGTCTCTATCAAGATAGCTCCCCAGCCTTGCCAGCGCCTCCTGGACAATCCCGGTCACCTCTCTCGGCGTGTGGTATCCTTTTATCCTTAAAACCAGCGTGTAGGGTGATGAGTATGATTCAACATCCACGTGTGGGAGCCGGTTCTTGAGAACGGTTGCCAGGATTTCCCTTAAAAGGTTGTTAACCTTGCTTCCACCGTAAACAGTGACGAGTACTGACCGCAACTCCTCCACGTAGTCCACGCATATCTTCTCCCAGCCGCAGAGGTCTTCGGCAACCTCAACCCTTGTCCTCCCCGGGGCGGAGGCCGCATAGTCGCCGGGTATTTCCCCATGGGTTTTCAAGTAAGTGATAAGCCTGCCCACCTCCTGGGCTACGTCATACTCGACCGGTATGTTCTCCCCTTCCCAGTGGGGTATTAGGGCTTCCTCAATGCTTGCAGCTGTTTTCTCAACGTACAGCTTGGCCTCGGCGTCATCGTAGCCTACAACCCTCCACGCGTTGCCCCCGATTATGATGGTGTCGCCGGGGTTCACGTTTAAAACCACGTACTCCTCGTTTAAACTCCCAATCCTCCTGTTGCTCGCAGCCTCGACGACCATTACATCCCTGCTGGAGGGGATCATGGAGGTTTTGTAGAGGTAAATCCTTGTCTTCCTGGTGTACCTGAGGATCCCGGCTTCTTCTCGGAGTATCCTCGTGTAAACCATGTAATCCACCAGCTTCTCATACTCCTCAGTTGTCAAATCCTTGTAGAGAGGGTGTTGCTTTATCTCGGTGTAGAAGCCCTCCTTGCTGAAGCCTTCTTTGAAGAGGAGTGATTCAACAGCCATGGCGTAGGCTAGGACGTCGAGAGGGGAATATATTATCTCTTCCTTCTCAATCGCTTTCTCAACCGTTCTCTTAGCGAGCACTAGGGATTCGAGGAAGTGTATGGTGTTATCCATGCTTAGGACAACGCCCTTGGACTCCCCCGTGAGCCTGTGCCCGCTTCTGCCAACTCTCTGCGTGAGCCTGGTAGCCTGCCTGGGCGACAGGTACTGGATTACGAGGTCTACGTGGCCTACGTCTATGCCGAGCTCCATGCTCGAGGTTGAAACCAGTGCTTTAACTTCACGCTTCTTAAAGGATGATTCAACGCTCTCTCTGTGGCTTCTCGAGAGGCTACCGTGGTGTACTTCAACCCTTAGCCCGGGGAGCCCGAGCTTCTCAGGAATGGTTTTCAACAGGGAGCCAAGCCTCTCCGCCAGGGATCTCGTGTTTACGAAGATTAACACTCCCGCGTGCTTCTCAACGAGCTCTATTATTCTCGCAATCCTCGCAGCCTGTTTCTCATCGCCGATAATATTTTTCACCTGGAAGCACAGGTCGCTGTTGCACTCTGGCACCTCTACTGTGATGCTCATCTTCTTAACCGTTGAGTCCTCTACAAGGCTTGGCTTCTCCCCCCATGCAAGGATCTCCCCGGCTCTCTCAGGGTTTGAAAGGGTTGCTGACAAGGCTATTTTCACAAGTCTCCTCCCAAGCTTCTTCTCGAGCAGGAAGCTTGTCGTGAAGGCGAGCAACCCTCTCTTGCTCTCGAGGAGCTCGTGGAACTCGTCGAAAACTATGAACCTGAGGTTTGCGAGGCTGGGAGCGAGCTTCTCGTTAACCATGATGTAGTTGAAGTTCTCCGGGGTTGTGACGAGTATGTGGGGTGGGTTTTCAAGAATAGCCTTCCTAACGGTTTCAGGAGTGTCGCCGTGTTTAAGCGAGATCTCGAGGCCGAAGCATTCTGCAAGCTTTTTCAAACGCTTCTCAATATCCCTGTTAAGCGCTCTAAGCGGGGTGATATATATGCATGCAATAGGCTTCAACCCCTGCTTAAGGATCGAGTACATCACAGGGATTACAGCAGCCTCGGTCTTACCGCTCCCGGTCGGGGCAACTATGAGCGTTGAAGAATTCCTGAGAGCAATGCTTTCAAAACTCCTCCTCTGAAGCTCGGTGAATCTCTCATAGCCAAGGCTTTTCAAGCACTCAGCAATCTTCCCAGGCATTTCAACATCCAAGCATACATATCCATATAACCCTTTTATCCTAATAAGGGCGAAGTTGGTGGCGGAAAAGCTCTCAGGCAGATCTCAGCAAAGTCAAAGCGTTTCCTGGCTCCCACCCTACTCTTACTTGGGTTCCTCCATTCAATGGGATTTGAGCAACAATTTACTGGAATGAATGCATGCCATGGAGTAGGATTAGGGTTGAGTATGAAAGCGTTAAACTGCCAGGGATATATGTTGACGAGCTTGCCGAAATTTGCGTGTTGCTAGGTATGTCCCTGCCTCAGCGCCTCTCGCTAATAGTACATGAAACCTACCTAGCCGTGAAGCAGGCAGATGAAAACGTGGACAGGAAAGCCGCCGAGAAGATTAAGGAGGAGGTTAAGTTGCAACCTAGCCCTTGGCAGTCCGGCCTCTACAGCACGTTCGAGCGGGGATGGAGAGGGGGGATAAGACCGCCTCCGTAACGGATGCATTAGGGTTCCCCCAAAACCATGCTATTAGCGGAAACCTCGGTTTTTCGGGAAAACCCATAGCGAAGCTCTTAAACCCACAGCGACAGAACAACAAGTAGAAGCAATTAGAAAAGACTAAAAGAATTGCGAATCCCTCCACCTGGAGCACTACGTAAAGTGCATTAACCTCTTCGCTGGTCATCCGCTGATGAAGGCAGGGACGAGTGCGGTAGATTACAGCGGGAAGTGCATGTTAACAGTAAGCGGGTTGAAATACATTTTAGCGAAATTTGACATGCCGATGGACTGGGCTTCACGCACAACGCTATATTCGACTACGTGCACGATCCTGTACCCTCGTTCCCAGGTGCGTGACGCGGAAGTACTACCAATCACCTTCTTTCACGCTTCTGCACTGGGTAGAGATTGTAAGGGCATGACCACCCTCTACGCTATAATAAGACACTACGACATCCACTACAGCGGAGAAGTCAGCGTTGCCTGGCTCCTGGACGGGTCGTTTTGGAGCGACAACTCCGGGCACATAGCGGTCGTAGTCCTCTTGGGAAACAAATACATCGGCATTCTAGATCCGGCCGGCAGGGTCATGCTCAAAGGCACACCTAGGGAATCGTTTACACGGTACAGTGAGGAACGGGAAGAACACGGCGGGATAAAAACGGCCAGGCTCTTCTATGTAGACCTGAACGGAAACATTAGAATAGACGTTGGGGACTTGCTGGAAAACATAATAGCTTTCATCGAAGCGAACTACTAAGCCTGGTGTGAATCACTTTTTATCGAAAAAGTGATTACTAATGGTCAGGGGGGATGCTTGGAGAATCAAGCCTGCGTGAAGACTACCCGTGAATGTATTGTGGCAATATTGTTTATCTCCTTTATCTTCCTCATGGGAGAGATATCGTTGTGGAGTGAGAACAACAAGCTGCAAAAAACTCTATATGATATTACACAGACATATGAAGACTACACCAGCTTCGATAGAGCACTGAAGAGGTTTTTAATACTCGAGGAAGTCCAAGCCACGAAGCAGTATGTAGAAGTGGCAGGTGTTTCAACCTATAGTGGTTGGGAGTCCTATAGGAGGCTCTACGAATGGGTTGTCTCAAATATTAAGTACGCTTACGACCCGGAAATCCCCGTTCCAGTATGTGAAAAGAGCTCGGAGTGCTACTTTGTCTACAGACATGAGTATGTTCAGCCGCCCTCTTTTACACTGCGCCGTGGGCAGGGCGATTGTGAAGACATGGCCCTACTGTTATACGCAATGATGAAATACTATGATATTTACTATCTTGGGAAAGAATATCGCATCTGGCTAGCCGATATAGATTTTAAAAACTCCAAGAGCGGGCACGTCGCCGTAATAGTGCCAATGAAGGGAGGATATGTCGGAATATTAGACCCTGCAGGCAAGTTCGTAGACGTTGGCCCCGTAAAATATGTTCTCGAAAAATATGATGACTGGTGGAGTGATGAAGGAGGAATTAAAACAATTACTCTCTACAGAGTAGAAGTCTTGAGAGGAGAATATTACGAGGATGCCAGTGGATCGTTTGGAGACATAGTAGCATATATTATCAAGTCAGTTACATAGGTGTGGACGGGCCACTAGGAGAAGTATTAGCTTTCATCAGCGGACTATTAGAGTCGGTGCGGGGTGTTTTCACGTACTTAATGTCTTCCTCGTGCTGATAAAGGTTGAAAACCCTTTTTACACATATGTGAGTCGCGGATGCCGCCACGTACATGACGGAACTTCATGGGAGTATACGTGTTGAAGTAGTGGGATTGTTCAACAAGCTTTTGAAAAGGTTCTAAAGCATTCGAAGAGGGTGAACTTAGGCGTTTTCCTACTGCATGGTTTCAAGTTTCTATAGGCTTCCTATTACTAATACCCCACGAAGTATTGACGCATGCTCAAATTGAAAAACGAAGTATCCAGCTGGTGTTCTAATTAGTATTCTGGGAGATCGTGAGGCGCTACTTGAAGAGGGTGGAGAGTCCGCGCCTATTCACATTAATCAACAGACAGGTATGGAACGTGATATATGCCTTCATAGAGCGTTATCTAAAAAAGAAAACGAGTCCAGATAACGTAAGGCACTCCTACGCCTGACAGCTCTCCAAGATCAAAACCTTAAGGTGCTTAGGAGCCTGCTGGGTCACGGCGACTACAAACCCTTCAGGTATTACCTAGAGGAGAATCAAGAAGTGTTATCTCGGGTCCAGCACCCATGAGTACGTTGCGAATCTTAACTACTCGAGGGTTTCGAGCTCTGAGGAATCATCGATAACGAGGCCGGCCTGTACGAATACGCTGGATCTATAACTAAGATCTGACCGATGAAAGAGAGAATCACGCACCGAGGAAACACTTATACTAAAAACTCTATCACCATAAATTCGTCATGCAATCACTAAAGGTCTTGCTTTAAGGAAGCGATCACAGCATGGTTAACCTTCGGTGGTGTAGTCGATTTCCACCCGTCCCCTCTCAATGAAGCCCTCTATAACGGCTGCTACCACATCTTAAGTTCTTCGCTTCTTAGATAATACCACTCCTTTCTTCTTCAACCACGCGAGTACCTCAGGGAAGGTGGCGGGGCCTGCGGTCTTGGGTTCTTTCCACTCATTAGACACGAAGGTTATTACGAACCTTCTAATACCGCCTTAAGTATCCTCATACACCTTGATCTTGACTGGCACCACATCAATGTACTTCCTTACCCTAAAAATCCTGCAGCCCTTGTGCTTAAAACTCACAAAAGCATACTTCTTAGCATAGTTGAGAATGCTCTCCACATCACACTGATCATTCGCTCCCATACCTTATCACTCATTAAAACTAGAAGGATGGATAAAAGTTATCAATCCCAAGCATATATTATCCTGAACAATTACAATGTTTTAAACAGAACGGTTGTGCACGTGATTCAAGGGTTGAAAGGGATTAGGCTTTGAACACGAGGCTTGCATACGCTCTAATACTCGCCAACACCTTGTTCCCTATTATTCTTGAGCTCGCAAGCACCGCCAACCCTCTCCGCTTCTACGCTTCCCTGGCGAGAATACTTGTCTTAGCAACATACTTCACCATCCTTCTTCTAGCGTCCAGGAGGGTTTACGCAACCGTCCTGAACACTCTTTTACTTTCCCTGTTAACATATGATGGTTTTAAAACTCCCCTGGAACTCTTCTACGCGATCCCCTTGTCAATAGCTATTCTCTACTTCTCATGGTCTAAGAGGCTAGTGGTTTTAAGCCTGCGAAGAGAAGCTGAGGATTTTAGGAGCCTGCTCGCCTTGATCAAGGGGGTGCGGCGCCACGGTTCGGCTGGGTTGGCGCCCTTATTTCTTAGCTCAGCATCCGTCTCCCTCTCGCTGGTTGCTGTGGTGTATTATATTCTCGGAGCATCGGTCACGCCTCTGATGATTATTGCATGCCTACCCTTCTCCATGGTTACAGGGTTCTCACTGCTTTTAACCGAGTATTCTCCTCGGAGGGCTGTTGAACTAGGCTTGGCATCCGGGCTGAGCACTCTAGCACTGATACCTCTCGTGCTTGAGGCTTCTCACCAAGCTGGTGGAGAAGAGGTCGTGTTAGCAGGCAGTAAGCCCTCCGCAATGTCCCTGAACCTTGGAAGAGCTCTAGCACAGCTTGAACACGGCCTCCCGGTTGACGAATACAAGGGTTTCCCCCAGAACTGGGTGAGCCGCAACCAGCCTTGCTGGTATTGGAGAAGGGTTCGGGGCGATATCAACCTGCCTCTTCAATCCATGATCAACACTCATGTAGTGATCGCAGGGGCCTCGGGGACAGGTAAGTCCCTCCTTGCTAGAAAGCTGTCAAGGGAGTTTTCAAGAATGGGGAAAACAGTCCTGATCATAGACCCGCACGGAGAGTACAAGCCCGAGGACGCAGGGCTTGCTGAAGCCAGGATTGTGGACGCATCAGAAATCTTCCTAAACCCTCTCGAGCTCGGGGGCTTAAGCCCCTTGGAGAAGTCTAAGGAGTTTTCCCAAACCCTTGCAACCCTGTTCGGTCTTGGACCGCTTCAAAGGATTGCACTGGAGGAGCTCCTGGTTAAAGCGTATTTGGAGAAGGGTATCGATGTCAACGATCCCTCGACATGGGGTTTGCCACCCCCCAGCCTGCAGGATCTTGAGAAAGCCTGTGCTGAACACTTAGATCCTCCAGAAGAGTTTGCACGGATATGCCCCTACGTGAAAATGCTTGCACGCTACTTCCCGAAACAGTCTCCTGTGCCGCTTGCCTCGCTACTAGACAAGCCGGTTATACTCAGACTTAACAATGTGGCCACCGACTTCTCCCGGGCAATCCTTGTTGAAACCCTCCTCTACTCAATACTTTCAGCCATGTACGGCAGGAGGCTGGGGGACCTGGTTATAGTTGTCGACGAGGTCAGGGCTGTTCTCCCGGGCGGGGTTGGCGACAGGATATTGTCAAGGCTTTTTTCCGAGAGCAGGAAGTTCGGGATATCCCTAGTGGTCATTTCTCAGGATGTTAAAAGCATTCCGAGAATACTGCTCAGCAACGCTGGGTTGAAAATATTCTTCAACATTAACGAGCCCGAGAGCCTTGAGTACGCTGTTAAATCGGTAGCAGGTGTTTCAACAAGCGATAAGGAAATGGCTGTTTCAACAGCCCTGATGAACCTGAAAACCATGGAATACCTGGTCGATATTGCAGGTTTGAACAAGGTATTTATCGCCAAAAACCCCGTATCAACCCATAGATAAAACAAATCGTAATCATCTGTAACGGGTTTTCGATTCAAATACGCAGACTATTCTTCCATCTCTGCTCCGGGGAGCTGCATCAGGGTGGTGAGCTAAGCGAGATCCTGTTTTAATCTCTCGCCCGGCCCTTGAAAAAGCGAGCCCCTTTCCATGATTTCAATAATCCATTGGATACGCGGTCCCTGAACCCAGTGCTCACTATTTTGAATTAACACTTAATTTTACACTAGTTATTTGAAGCCACGGGTCCGGATTGAAAAAAGTAAGACTTCGAAACCATTTTAGAGAATATTCGCACTAAACAAGCCCATGAAGATTTTGTAAGAAAAAGTTTCGCGAAAAATTAAGTCTTCTTCCTCCTGGTTAGTGAAGCTGTTGCAACCACTCCAATAATTCCGAGTACAGTGATCATTGCGAGAATCATCTCGAGACCGGGGCCTGTGGTAGGCGTTGGCGGGTTAGCTAGAGGCAACCAGTCAGCATTGTTTTCATCAATCTGGAACGGGCTGTCGCATACTCCATCACTATCGCCATCTTTGCAAGTATCGCTGAACCCTGTCCCGTACGGGTTGCCCCAGTAGTTTCCGCCGAGATAGTTGCCTCCAACAATATTCCTCTCAGCAACCCTAGTTGTATTCCAATAATTCCTGCCTGCATCTTCAAGAACTACGTTTATTGAATTATTGAGAATATTGTTGAATATCATGTTGTATCCTGACGAGGAACGCACGTATATGCCGCTAAAGGTGTTTAACGAGATAGTGTTGTTTACTATTATGGTTTTGTTTGAAGCTACCAGCTCGATGCCGTCATCACCATTAGACGATATAGTATTACCCGATATCTCATTATAGTGTGAAGAATACAGGTAAATGCCGTCAAAAGTGTTTAACGATATAGTATTGTTCACTATTGTGATTTTGTATGAATTACTTAGGCGGATGCCGTACACACTGTTTGACGATATAGTGTTACCGGATATTTCATTAAAGCTTGAGGAATCGATGGAAATGCCGTATTGGTTCAATAATATAGTGTTTCCTACTACCTTGTTATTGCTTGAACCCGCCAGCTCGATGCCGTCTTCGCCATTAGATGATACAGTATTGCTTGATATCTCATTATAGTATGAAGAATCCAGGTGGATACCGTCCGCATCATTTGATTCTATAGTGTTGCCTATTATCGTGTTATTGCCTGAATCCCGCAGGTGGATACCGTCGCCGTTATTTAACGAGATAGTGTTACCGATTATGGTGTTAATGTATGAATCGCCGAGGCGGATGCCAAACACGGTGTTTAATGAGATAGTGTTACCGGATATTTCATTATAGCTTGAAGAATCCAGGTAGATGCCGACGTCATTAGATGTTATATTGTTACTTGTTATTTCGTTATGGTGTGAACCACGCAGGTAGATGCCGTTGTCATTTAGTGATATTACGTTATTCACTATTTTGCTTTCAGCTACATCAACCAGGTAGATTCCATAATTGTATTTGCTTATCTTTAGATTTCTTATGGTTACGTTGTATGCATTCATAACCCTTACTCCCTGTGCTCTCTGCCCGATTCCAAGACCCTCTATGCTGAACCCGTTCCCATCAAGTATGACCTCGTTTGCGAAGATACCGATGCAGTAGTCTTTCCCGGATTGTAGCCCGTAGATGTTGCCTGTGAGCACGTACACACCACTACTCCGTATGTCCTGGCATCCCTGAATCTCCAGTGCAGACACAGGCTGCCAGTGAGGCATTATCAAGAACAACATGAACAGTAAGAATACTAAGCCGGGAAACAGCCTCCTCATACTGCTCCCCAACAACCAGCTCAATACAAATACGGATTGAAAACATTTAAGTCTTTAAGAGCGAATTTTAGACAAGCCATAACGCTTTAGTATCTCTGTGGATGAAACAGTTGTAGCTGAATGCTTACCCATCGTTTTCAGAGACTACTCTGCATGGTGCGGGATAGCCTGCGAGATGTTGGACGTGTTGCAGCATAGGGGTGTGAGCAAGGTCCGCTGAGATGATTAGGTGTTTGGTGGAGAACTCTGCAACGGGTTGAAACGTGAAAGCCTTGACTGCTCGAAACTATTCAGCCACGGGGCCCGAAGGGCTTTGGGATGCGAGAAGTTAGGAGCACCCTTGTTGAAAAGCTGGGAACCTGTTGATGAGTGCGCGGTGGGGATTGAGGAGTAGAAGGGTTAAACAAGGTATTTATTGCCAAAAACCCATATATCAACCCCTAGCCAGCTGTGGGTGGTTGGGATGCTTTTAGAGGAGGAAGAGGGAGAGGTTTTCGAAGCAGAGGAGGTGGAGGCTGAAGCTGTAGAGGAAGGGGAGGAGAAGGAGGTTGTTGAGATAAAGGTTGAGCTGCTTAAGCAAATGCTCAACATCAGTAAGATGTGGCGTAGGGTGCTTTCGGGAGAGGCAAGCATTGACGAGTTGAAGGAGACCGCTTCTTCAAGAGCCGTTTTAAAACCTGCCCCCCGCGCTCCGCGGGGCGGGAGGAAGAAGGCTTCAACCACTAAGGAGAAGTCAAAGTCCAGGAGGAAGGGGAGAAGCGGTAAGAAGCGGAGGGCTAGAAAGACTGTGAAGTAACATCCACTTTCTCGAAACCAATTGTTTTCAACGCCTCAATAATAGTGTTTAGCTCCACCCTTCTGTCGAAAACTATTTCAACACTGTCTCCCCCATTCCTCAGCAGTCTAAGCTTTTGGATAACCGTCCTTCCCTCAAGGGATTCCCTCGGATCCTTAGGGACGAATATGTAGTCCTCGAACCTTCTCCTGGAGTAGCTGTAGTATTCCTCGAAGCTTGCGACAATCCTGTACGCCTCGCTTAAATCCCTTGTCGAGCCCTTCACATCCTTGATAGCTGTTAGAAGCCTTAACGCGTCATCCCTGCTGAGCGTTACCCTCGCGCTCCTAGCTATGTCTATGACTACCTTAACCTCTTTCATGAATCCCACACTTAGGTTTAAAGTAGTGAAAGGGTTATAACTATAGGTTACCTTAGAAATAATTGCTGAGAGGTGTCTGCTTGTTCAGGGCTGTCTACTCTAATGCTTCGAAAATGAAGTATGTCGCGCAGGCTATCGCTAAAATCACTGATGAAGCACCATTCTACGCCACTCCCGACGCGCTTGAGGTTAAGGTTTTAAGCCCTGATAAAACCATGATGACCATTGTCAAAATCCCCGGGATCGCCTTCGACGAGTACAGTGTTGACGGGGAAGAATTCTTCGTGATCTCCTCAATGGATTTCAACAGGATTATAAGAAGGTGTACAAGGAACGATGTAATGGAGATGGAGCTGGATAAGGAGCATTCTGCTTTGAGAATCATATTCCGCGATAAGAAAACCGGTCTTGAAAGAACCTTCCTCCTGGAGACAAGGCCTAGGCCGCCTGAGCCTGTCCCCGAGATAAACATCGAGCTAGGCGTCACGGTTAAAATAGCCTCCGACGACTACAGGGAGCTGCTCGGCGATTTGAAAACCGTGGGCGAGACCGCTGTCTTCACAGTCCAGGAGGGGAAGCTTATTGTTAAAACAGGTGAGCAGCAGAAGGAGTATGAGGGTGTTTTCAGCGAGGGCAACCCGCTGATATACTTGTCGTCAACATCCCCCAGGGTTCAGGCTAAATACTCTGTCGACCTGCTCCAGGCAACCCTGAAGCCTATCTCGGCTGCTAAACAGGTCACAATATACTTCGATAATGACAAGCCGATGAAGATTGAGTACGAGATAGCTGGAGGCGGGACAATAATCTACTGGCTAACCCCGAGGGTTGAGTAGCTAAGCATTCTTTTTACCGGGCTTTTCGAGAAGACTGGTCAACTCATCTATTAAACGCTTCCTCTCCTCAACGCTAACCCCCGCCCTAGCCTGCGTAACCGGCTTCGCGGGGAGGGCGATCCTCCACGCGGGGGCTGGGCAAACACTCCTCTTAACGCACAGGATGCAGCAGTGAATATCGACTAGGACATCCTTGTAAAGCGTGCACTGCCTAACAGCCTCATACCTCCCGCAAACACTGCACCTCTCCCAGTAAATCGTCACTCCACAATCCCCCACTAAAGAGTAAGCTCTCCCTAGGTATAAATCACTTGCTCATTAAAAACTCATTTAACCGAATGATCGGGTTTGAAACCAAACCTGATTGCTTGGTTTCACGAACTAAAAACGCGGAATTTATAAAGGATTAAGTTGATTGTAATAATCAGGTGAAAATACGTATCTCAAAACTATAAGCATATTATTAATAGTAACATTCTTGTTAACTATTCTAACACCCGCAACATTAAACTCGTTGTCAATCGGTAGCGAGCCGAACAACGTCTATACTACCCCGTTGATCGCCGGACAGTACATGGTTGTTGGCGAAGTAGACGTGTGGACAAGCGTTGTGAATGGTTCCCTAATCCTGCACGTGCTGTACAATATTACAGACCCGGCATGGTATCTCACGGAGGCTCATCTAGCAGTAGCCACAAGCCTGTACGACATACCTACGACCAGGACGGGCAACCCGATACCTGGCAGGTTCCCCTACAAGGCTTACGGATTATGGGATCAGAGCTATGAGTTCACTGTCAACCTGACCGAGATGTTCGGTATTGAGTGCCCATTTGAAACAACCCTCTACATAGCTGCTCACGCAGTGGTTGCTAAAGTAGACGAGTATGGTAGCATAGTTAAAACGGAGACAGCATGGGGTAATGGCACGAGGTTCACGAACAGAGGAAACTGGGGAATGTACTTCACGTATACGGTAAGCTGTGAGGCAGGCGGAATGTGCTACTTAAACGATGACGCTGAAACTTCATGGGCTTACGGGATGCCCTTCCCCGGTGCTAGCTGGGCAATGTACGTGGTATATAATGGTGGAGAAGTAACAACCGATTTGATAAGGGCTCAGCACTACGATGTTGGAGACGTTTACATCATGGTCAACGGGCAGAACATGGTTATCAGCATACAACTAGATGATGGTTACTCGATATCATACTATCACATACATGTTGCAACCAGCCTGGATGGAATACCCCAGAACAGGGCTGGGAACCCGCAGATCGGTTTATTCGAATACCAGGGCGAGTACACAGAGATAACGCCAAGCATTACGCTGTACTTACCACTGGACGAGGCAGAGCAGTCTGCGGAAACTCTCTACGTAGCAATACACGTGGGTGTAGCCACTTATACTTGCAGTAGTTAATGAGAAGTTGCGTCGTATAGAAAATTCTTTTTTCCCACACCCTATTACATCCCTTTGATACATTCTCTTTCTCGAAAAAGTCAAAATGTTTTCTACTTAGATAAACCCTGGTCTCGGAGACGTTCTCAACAATAACGCCTTGGGGATGGGGCGAGATTGATTCGTGATCGGTGAGGTCACGGTTTAAAGCCTTCGAACTAGGCAATGCTACGATATGTTTAAAAAGTATATACTCATATATACATTACGGCTCGGTGTTTACTATGATTCACGAAATAATCTTCTACGGCAGAGGAGGTCAAGGAGCTGTTACCGCAGCCAACATACTGGTTGAAGCGGCAATGTACGAGGGCCTCAACGGTCAAGCATTCCCGTTCTTCGGTGCTGAGAGAAGGGGTGCACCTGTCACAGCTTTCGCAAGAGTGAGCGATAAGCCGATTCTCAAGCACGGAATGTTCAACACCGCGGACATCCTAGTAGTATTCGACCACGGGTTGATATCCTCGGGGGTTGTGAACAGGGTTAGGCTGAGGAGAAACGGTGTTTTAATAGTTAACACGCCTGAGCAGGAGCTCGACCTGTCAAGGATCGCGGCTGAAGGAGGCTTTAAAGCCTACACGGTGGATGCTACAAGAATAGCTCACGACTTGAAGCTGGTCATAGCCGGGTGGCCTGTCGTGAACACCGCGATGCTTGGAGCACTGGTGGGGGCTGTGAAGCTGGCGAGCATTGAAAACGTTAAGAAAGCAATCGTCAACTACTTCGGCGAGAAAGCTGGCGCTGTCAACGCGCAGGCAGCCGAGCGTGCTTACGGAGAGGTTAAGCTTGTGAAGGAGGTGTGAGCTAGTGAGTGTTGAAACAGTTAAACCCGTGCACGGGAAGCTACCTATCACAACACCGGCGAAAGGGGTTGCAGGCAAGACAGGGTTGTGGAGGACTGAGAGACCCGTTGTAGACAACGCTAAGTGCACCAGGTGTTTCACCTGCGAGATCTACTGCCCCGTGAACGTGATAAGGGTTGAGCCTGAAACCGGGGTCTCCATAGACCTGGAGTACTGCAAGGGCTGTGGCGTGTGCGCGGAAGTATGCCCTGTGAAAGCTATTTCAATGGTTCCCGAGGGCGGGTGAGAACATGGGTGTTAGGAAGGCTTTAACAGGCAACCACGCGATCTCCTACGCGGTCAAGCTTGTGAGGCCGGAGGTTATAGCAGCATACCCTATCACCCCGCAGACAAGCATTGTTGAGAAGCTCTCGGAAATGGTTGAGTCAGGCGAGCTTGACTCCGTGATGATAAGGGTTGAATCAGAGCACTCAGCGCTTGCCGCGTGCTACGGGGCAGCGCTGGCAGGGGCGAGGGCTTTCACTGCTACGAGCAGCCAGGGACTGCTCTACATGCACGAGGTTGTCCACTGGGTTTCAAGAGCCAGGATACCGATGGTGATGGCTATTGTGTCGAGAACTATTAACACCCCGTGGAATATCTGGCCCGACCACAGCGACTTCATGGATCAGAGGGATGCGGGCTGGGTAATGGCTTACGCGATGGATAATCAGGAAGCCCTTGACCTAACCATTCAGGCTTTCAAAATAGGCGAGGACCCCGAGGTCTACCTGCCGGTTATGGTGGGTATTGAAGGCTTCATACTAGGGCACACCACGATGCCTGTTGAAATACCTGACGAGGAGCTTGTGAGGGAGTGGCTTGGGCCTCGCAGGCAACCATACGTTGTCGACGGCGGCTCCCCAATAGGTGTTGGAGGCTTGACAATGCCCGAGGAGACCGAGGACATATTCTACGGCATACAGGAATCCATGGAGAGCGCTAAGAGAGTTATCGAGAGGGTTGACAAGGAGTATGGGAGGCTTTTCGGGAGAAGCTACGGCGGGCTAACCCAGTGCTACAGGTGCGAGGACGCTGACTACATAGCGGTGGCAATGGGTGCTTGGAGCGGGGATTTAATGGAGGCTGTGAACGCTCTAAGGGAGCAGGGCTACAGGGCAGGGGTTGTAAGGATAAGGTTCTACAGGCCCTTCCCCCACGAGGAGGTATGGAGGTATGCGGGCAGGGCTAAGGGCGTGATAGTTTTCGACAGGTCGATCAGCTTCGGCGGCTGGGGGCCAATATTCACCGACCTGGTCACAGGCCTCGCAGCATACACTGACAAGCTCCCAGCTCTAAGCAATGTCGTGACAGGGATCGCGGGAGTAAACATCACCACTGAGGATTTCGAGAGGATTGTTAAAAGATTCATTGAAACCGTTGAGAAGGGCGGTAAGCCCGTTTTCTTCGAATGGTTTAAGAAGAGGTGATAGCATGTCCCAGCAGAGACCCAAACCCCCAATATCCTACAACATGAGGGATGCATTCCTACCAGGCGACGCAGCCTGCTCCGGATGCCCCATACCCATGGGTTGGAAAACAGTTCACGCCGCTCTAGGCGGGAAGGTAATCTACGTCATACCGGCATGCTGCTCCTCCGTTGTCGTGGGAACATACCCGGGTCAGTCGCTGAACGCAACCATAGTGCACGTGCCCTTCGCGGCAGCCGCCGCGGTGGCCTCAGGCATTGCTGAGGCCTTGGAGAAGAGGGGGATCACGGATGTCCACGTCGTAGCGTGGGCGGGGGACGGCGGCACAGCGGACATCGGCATGGCTACTTTGAGCGGGGCTGCGGAGAGGAACAACAACATGATCTACGTAATGTATGATAATGAGGCTTACATGAACACGGGGATTCAGAGAAGCTCTTCAACACCGAGGGGTGCGTGGACCACTACAACCCCTGTGTCAGGGAAGGCTGAGCAGAAGAAGGATGTTGCGAGAATCATGATAGCTCACAACATACCCTACGTTGCAACCGCGAGCATAGCCTACCCGCACGACTTCTACAGCAAGCTGCAGAGGGCTAAGAGCATTAAAGGATTCAAGTTCATACACCTCCACGCCCCCTGCCCTGTTGGATGGAGGTTTGAACCCCAGTACACTGTCAAGATGGCGAGGCTGGCTGTTGAAACAGGCTTGTGGATACTGTACGAGTATCAGAACGGTAAGATAACCCTGTCAGGGCCGAGCAGGCCCTACATGGACCCGTCTAAGAGGAAGCCTGTTGAAGAGTACGTTAAGATGCAGGGAAGGTTTAGGAACATAACGCCTGAGGCTCTTGAAGAGATAAAGAGAAGCGTTGAATTGAACTGGGAGTGGGTTAAGAAGTTCATGTGAAGCAGTAGTGTTCTCAAATACTCTTTTTCAACAACCACATCCTTAGCGCGCCTCCAGGATGGTTTGCCAGGATTCTCCTACGCAATCTTAAAATGTTTCAAGTTATCGGCATAAGTTTTGACAAGGCTATTATAGCTATGGTGAAAGCCACCATTATCCCTATGAGAACATGGGGCTTCAGCTTCAACCCTACGTCGCTTTCCTCGTAGAATCTAACCAGTCCCGCTGCTGAAAGCAGTGCAGGCCCCTCCTTCTTCCTAGACTTCTTGCTCAACCCGCTCAGCCTCCCCTCTTATTTAATTCTTACATGCTTAAATAATTATGGTGTTGGCATGAGGATTAGGGATGCGCAGGAGCTTATAAAGGATAAATACTTCGAGAGGGATTCTGCACGGGGGTTGTTCGCTACCTTCACATGGTTCAGCGAGGAGGTTGGGGAGCTTGCCGAAGCCCTTCTCAAAATGGATCACAAGCTTATCGAGGAGGAGGTTGCGGATGTACTGGCATGGCTCCTTAGCATTGCAAACTTGGTGAATGTTGACGTTGAGGATGCTTTCAAGAAGAAATACGTTGCTAAGGGGACTTGACAGCCTTCACAATTTTAACCGCTAGCTCAGGGTCTCTCTCCACAATGGTCCCTGTCACAAGCACGTCCGCACCGGATCTAACCATCTCCCTCGCCTGCTCGGGAGACCTTATGCCTCCTCCGACAATAGTGATGAGGCTCGTGTACTTCTTAACTATGGCTGGGAATGACAGGGGAACGGTCTGCTGAGACCCGCTTCCAGCCTCCAAATATATGTACTTGAACCCCATCATCTCGCCTGCTAGAGCATAGGCTAAAACCACCTCAGGCTTCCCAACAGGTATTGGCTGAACCCTACCCATGTGCGATACCGCGGTGTCAGGGTATACTACTATGTAACCTGTTGGAAGCGGTTCAAGCCCGTACTTCTTGACAAGGGGTGCTGCGACAACCTGGGCCATCATCAGGTAGTATGGCTCGTTAGAGTTCATTAAAACCATGAACAATACTGCATCGGCACGCGGGGTTAAACAGTTGATGTTTCCGGGGAAAACTATGACGGGGAGCCCCGTCTCCTTTAAAACCCCGGCTACCTCGCCAGCCCCCTCAGGGGTGACGCCTATGCTCCCGCCTATTAGGAAGGCGTCGGTGCCTGCTTCAGCCATAAGCCTCGCTGTCTTCTCAAGCCCCTCCCTTGTGAAAGGCTTGTCAGGGTCTACCAGGGTGAAGTGGAGTTTCTCACCTCTCGCTATCTTGCCGGAGATGTATTCATGAACCCTCCTCAACCCCACCAGCCTCCTCCGCGCCGCCCTCCTCTGTCTTAGGCTTCTCGAAAGTAACCTGGACTTTGCCCTCCTCGAACAGGTCTATAAACTTGTTGTAAACGTCAACAGCCTGGTAGAGATCAGGGACTGGGTTGGGATACTCTGCCCTCAGCCCGCATCGCCCACAGATTATCTTAGCAATCTTGAACCCTGCCTCCTCAGCCTTGGAGAACTCTACTGAAAGAGATACTGACCCGCAGTTAGGGCATTGGAACACGCTTGGGATTCTCACTATCCTCTTCTGAATCTTCCTCCTCTTCTTCCTCCTACCCATTTAATACACCGCTCGCTGATCTCTAATCACTCCTGTAAAGTATATAATGCTTTCCTCAGCGTGGGAGACAGGTTTTTCTCAAGTATTTCGAAAACAATCCTTACACAATCCTCAGCGCTGAGCGAAACCTCCCTCTTCTTACCCAGCTTAGCGGCTAGCTCCAGCCCTACCAGGTGTTTACAGGCAGGCGTCTTCTTAGTGGAGGCAGTCCTGATCATGAAGTCCTTGCAACTGCAGAAGCTTCTTGGAACAAGGAGGTAGTCGCCTCTCGGCCCAGTGTAAACCCATATGAAGCCGTTGCTGGAGCCTTGTTTACAGGATAGTTTGACAAACCTTTTCTCGTAAACCTCGGCCAGGATGCTCTTAGCCTCAGGGCTCTCCGGGGTGATCGACTCCAAGTATTTAGCAGTATCCCTTACGTCCAAAGTATCATCCAGCCTGAAGCGTTGAGTATGGGCCCGCGGGGATTTGAACCCCGGGTCACGGGGAGTTCCGCCTTCAGCGGCTTCTCCAACAGGTCCCGAACCCCGCATCCTAGTCCAAGCTAGACGACGGGCCCGTCTACTAATCGTTATTAGTGTAGAAGGGTTTTTAACGCTTTAACCGTGGGAAGAATGTTTTTTAAAAAAACTAGACGCGGGGCTTCACTGCTTCAATGCTTCCCCGAATCTTTCGAGAAACACTATCTCGCTCAGAGGCTTCCTCTCCTTTGCCACAGGCTGCTCGCCCGGCCAGCCTATTGCGAACAAGCCTATTGGGACATAGTTTTCAGGAGCCCCAACGAGCTCCAGCACCTCGTTAACATTCCTTAAAGTCTGAATCCAAACGGCTCCCAGCCCTGTGCAGTGGAGGGCGAGCCAGAAGTACATGGCAGCGAGAGACCCGTCCACCATGTGTGAAACAGGCGACTCATCCTTGCTCGCTAGGACGAGCACCGCTACCTTAGCGTTCAGCAAGGGCTTGGAATACCTGAGGATTTTAGCAAGAGCTTCAATCCTGGAGCGCTCCCGTATCACTATGAACCTCCAGGGCTGCTTGTTGCCCGCGCTCGGCGCGTACCTGGCAGTATCGATCGCTTTCAACACGAGCTCTAAAGGCACTTCTTCATCCTTGAAAACCCTGATGCTACGCCTCTTGAGAAGTGGTTCGAAGCATGCATTGCTCAACCAACACCACCAATTTCTAATACTACTGCTTGAAGATAATTAACCATGTCCTTATAGCCAAACCTCTTTTTTAGAAAACCATTCTAGCTCTAACGGGGACTCTCCTTAGAATTTTCAGGTTTAGATCAATTAGTTCGCGGTGAAGCCTCTCTCCTGCCTCCCTAAAGCTTTGAATAATTCTAATGAACGGGTTGCTGTCGGTTGTCAAACGGAGCTGCACGTTCTGATAAATATTTATGTTTAAACATATAATTCTGTCCGACTCTATGTTCCAGCATAAATAGTTTTGCAAAGCCCTTGATGTAATCCGGGCTTTGTACATATTTTCATCCTTTCATATATATTTTATCATACTTGAATCCCTTTTAACTCTTCCCATACTCTTTAAACAGGATCTGGAAGGGGTTGAAAGTGTTGGAGCAAGCTGTCTAGTGGGGTTGAGAAGAGCCTGCTATTTTCTTAAGGTTCTCGGGGAACGGGGGCTTGACAACTCCTTTCTCGGTTATTATGGCTGTTACGAGATCCGGGTCGGTTATGTCGAAAGCGTAGTTTAAGGCCGGGGCCTCCTCCAGGGTTATCAGCCTCCCCATGACATACTTCACCTCTGCCGGGTTCCTCTCCTCTATGACCACGTCCTCGATCCTGCTGTTCAAGTCTATAGTGCTTGTCGGCGCTGCTACGTAGAAGGGGATGTTGTTTCTCCTGGCAGCTAAGGCTATCATGTATGTTCCAATCTTGTTTACAACATAGCCCTCCCTGGTAATCCTGTCCGCTCCAACTATGACGAGGTCTACCATTCCCTTCCTCATGAGGAAGCCCGCGGTATTGTCCGTGATCAGGGTTACCGGTATCCCCTCCTTCACCAGCTCCCAGACCGTTAGCCTCGCCCCCTGGAGGACGGGCCTGGTCTCTGTTGCGTAAACCCTTATCCTCTTCCCCTTATACCATGCTACTCTCATAACAGCCTCTGCTGTTCCAAGGGCAGAGGTCGCGAGGGCTCCCGCGTTGCAGTGTGTCAGGATTGAAGCATTGTCGGGGACCAGCTGGGAGCCGTGCTCACCGATCAAGTAGTTCGAGTATATGTCCTCCTCCATAATCTTCAGAGCCTCCCTCGTCACGTCCTCCGCAGCCTCCAGCGGGGTTGCCCCAGCACTCATTCCCGCGAGCAGCTTCTCCCTAACCCTTGTGAGAGCGTGGAACAGGTTGTGAGCTGTTGGCCTCGTGGCCCAGAGTACTGAGACTGCTTCAAGCGTTTTAGAATAGAACTCCTCCCTGGGCTTACCTGTCAAGGTCCAGGCGTAGGATGCTACCGCCAGGGCTGCCGCAACACCTATTGCCGGAGCCCCTCTTATCTCCAGGTCTATGATTGCCTTTGCAACCCTCACAGGGTCGCTGCTACACTCCACCTCCTCCGAGTGGGGTAGTTTCAAAGTGTTTATCCAGCATGTTTTCCTCGAGGATTCATCCCACCATACAGCTCTAATCTTAATAGGGTATGGTATGTTCATGAAGCATCATCACGAGTTTAAAATAATTTTACAGCAATATAAACGTGGGAATTCATCCCTTAAGCAGGGTGTTAGGTTTGGAGCAGCAGGTCACTATCTACTTCGACGAGGGCTCGTGCAACGGGGTTGTCAGGGAGGGGAAGGTTGTCGACGAGCTTGACGGTAAATGGTTTGGAAGGAGAGATGGGGATGTGCTTGTTCTCAGCCTGGTGGAGATAGCTTACCTCCTGCTCGGCGGGAAGGCTGTTGTAAGAGTCGGCGGAGAGGAGGCTTCAGACCTGAACGCTCTTGTCAGCCTGCGGCACGAGTGCTTCGCAGAGTTCTTCTGGCCCATGCTCACCGTTTACAAGGATTTAAGGGACAGGGGGAGGAGGGTTAGGCCCCTGGGCGGTAACAGCTTCCTGGTTAAGGATAAGCTGGGCGATGTGAGAGTGGTGTACGTGCTGGAGGAGAAGGCGTTGGAGAGTACTGAGAGCCTTGTCAAATACGTTGAGGCTGCTAGGAGCAACTCGCTCCAAGCCGTCTTCGCAATCGTGAGCCTCCAGGGTGATTTAACATACTACGAGGTTTCAAGGATCAGCCCTGTGGTGGGTTAGAATGGTCTCGGATATTCTCAACCCTCCGCGCGGCATGAGGGATTTAACAGGGCCTGAAGCCTGGCTACACGAGTACTTGGTGAACACTTTCAAGAAGACTGCTGTTTCAACAGGCTTCGAACCCGTTGTAACCCCGACCGTGGAGTATTTCAAGCTGTTCGAGGCTAAGAGCGGTGAGGAAGTTAGGAACTCGATGTATGTTTTCCAGGACAAGGCTGGGAGGCTTCTAGCGCTGAGGCCTGAGGTAACCGCTAGCGTGGTGAGGGCTTACCTGAAAGAGATGAGGAGTGAGCCGAAGCCTTTGAAGCTCTACTACGTTGCCCAGTGCTTCAGGTATGAGGAGCCCCAGCACGCCAGGTACAGGGAGTTCTGGCAGGCTGGTCTCGAAGTGATCGGCGACCCCGATATCAACGCTGACTTGTCAGCCGCGTTCACCGCCAGCGTCTTCCTCGACGAGATCGGTGTCGGGCACGAGTATGTCGTGGGGAGTGTAGCAGTGCACAGAGGGTTGATGAAGGGTTTAGGGATCCCCGAGGACATCCAGGACCACGTCCTCCACTTAATAGATAAGGGCTTGGTTGACAAGGCGCTGGAGGAGGCTTCGAAGCACTCGAGCAGGGGTGACCCAGGCCTTCTCAAAGAACTCTTGAACACCCCTCTTGACAGGCTGGAGGGCTTCATAAACGATGCCAGGGAGCTGCTGGGAGGGGATTACGAGAGGGTTTTGAAAGAGCATGCGAGGCTCCTGGAGTTCACCGATGCGTTGAGAAGCCTCGGCTACAGGGTAGAGTACAGCCCCTCCCTTGTCAGGGGGCTGGCATACTACACAGGCCTCATATTCGAGTACAAGACTAAGGCGCTTGGGGTGAGCATAGGCGGCGGGGGAAGATATGACGGGCTGACCATGGTTTACGGGGGAGTGTTCGAGCACTCCACAGGCCTAGCGCTAGGCCTTGACAGGATAGCCCTGGCGCTGCAGGGCGTGAAAACCCCGGGAACCGGGGGCGGGGTCGCTGTGATCCTGTCGAGCAAGGTGCCGGTGTCAGAGGGCTACAGGGTTGCGGGAGCCCTGGTTAAAGCAGGCTTCAAGACAACTGTTTACAGATCCCCCGGCTTCTCCAAGCCGCTGGGGCATGCCGCTAGGAAAGGCTACGCCAGGGCGGTGATCATCGGGGAGAGGGAGCTTAAGGAAGGGTTGGCTACTGTGAAAAACCTTGAAACAGGGGCTCAGTCAATAATCAAGCTCCAGGAGCTCCTTGAAAACCCGGTTAAACACCTTGCCTAAGAATGCGTGGCCAAGGAGTGAACGCTTCGTAACCTTTAAAGCTAGCCTTCAAGGGTGTTAGTGCAGGAACTCGTGAGATGCTTTAAAGCAGGGATTATTTGAAAAACTTGAGAGTTGAGGGAGGGCTTCCTCAATCCTCAGGCATCATTAGGTATTTTGATGCTTCCTCGTTCAGCTTCTTCCTCGACTCCGCGTATCTTCTCCATTCCTCATGCACTATTATGTCTCCTCCCCCGCTCTTCCTGGCTGACTTGTCTATTTTAACTATCGCTGGGACAGGGGTCATCATGCCTAGGAGTATTGCCTCGCCAACGTTCAGGCTTGGAAGCAGCTCTAGGAGCTCGTCGCTTAGGGTTTCGCTTGCGCTCTGAACATATCTCTGGTCCCCGGGCTCGACAAGCCTTAGAATTATCTTGTTGTTCGTCTGGCTTAAAGCATCCTCGTCAAGCTTCTTAGGCCGCTGGCTCACCAAGCACAAGCCTACGCCGAACTTCCTGCCCTCCCTGGCTATTTTACCGGCAATACTCTTCGTCAAGGTCCCCCTGTCCGAGGGGAGGAGGATGTGGGCTTCCTCAATGACTGCGAGAACCGGTACAGGATAGCCCTTTTCCCGGCCGCTTGAAACGTGCTCCTTCCTCTCCCTAAGGAGCCAGTTGAGGTAGTGGTGGACTACGACGTCCGCAACCTCCTCGGAGACACCGCCAAGCTTGAAAATGTTTGCCTTACCGGGTACTATGGCTTCCTCAAGGTTTATGGGTGCTGTCGGCGTGATAACTTTCCCACTATACTCTTCCAGGAAGTCTTCAAGCTTTTCTAAAACCTCGGAGAGAGATTGGTCCGCCGATTTCTTACGCCTCTTCTCATCACCCTTACCCCTCTTCTCATCGTCGATACGTTGTTCAAGAGCCTCCTTGAGCTTGTCTAGGAACTCTTCAGGCCTCTGATACCTGGTATTCTCTACCTCCCTATAGGCCTGCCTGAGGAATCTTCTCTGTTTGTGAGCCTTCTCATCCAGGTGGAGTAACCTGTAGAACTCGTGCAGGGTTAGGCGGGCAGGGTGGATCTTAGGCTCAACGAAATACGTGCCCTCCTCTCCTGCAACCCATCCATACTCGTTGTGCATGTCGAATAGTACTACTGTCCCGCCTAGTTCATTTACAATCCTGTCAACCAGGACTCCTACAGTGTTGGATTTTCCAGCCCCTGTAATAGCCAGTATTGCAAGGTGTCTTGAAACTATCGCGTTCACATCCACCGATACTGGGACGTCCCTGTGGTTTACAAGAACCCCTATCCTCACCTTCCCTCTCACATCCTTCGAGAAAATATGCCTCAGAGTATCCGCGTCAGCCTTGTACACGGGCGCCCCGGGTCTCGGCGGGTATGAAGGGGTTTCAACAACACCTGAGTTAACCAGTGTGTCAACCCAGCTGAGTATCCTAGCCCTCCCGATGATGTATTCCGCCATTTCACCCCCGTATAGCTGAGCCTTGCTCACATAATCCGGCTTAACCTGTTCCATAGACAGTAGCGGGTTGCCTATGAGTGATTCTTCAACCATTCCCAGGGCAAGCCTCTCGCTCCCGTTGCTACTGTATGATACTAGAACGTATTCTCCAACCCTCGGGGGCTCCGAGGCTGTGAAGGATACCTTGGAGTGCGAGGTTTCACCTATAATGTTTCCAAGTTTGATCCTTCCCCCGCTCACAGATCTCCCACCACTCTCCTCTGGTTTAATCGATCTCGACATACCACTCACCCAATACCTCTCTCCCCGTTAAAGAAGGGAGTATGCCGAGTGAAAAAGCGATCTGGTTTAAATCCTGCCTCGTCACCTTGACAAGCTTATCAACCTGGATAAGCGGATACGGATACCCATTGTAGGATTCGCCCGCAAGCATGTCCATCACACTCTTAACTACTTCGCGAGCAGTGCTTGCTGAAACCGCTGAGCCTTTTCTGAAAGGTATTTCAAGCTTGAGCACGGGCCCGTCCTGGACAAGCCTAACATAGGTGAGTATGATGCCGATGCTTTCAAAGTAATCCCTTACATGCTTCTTCAATACACCCTCTGATGGAAGAGTTTTAATAGTCTCCACCTCCTCCACTATTAACGGCTTGGAAAACCCTGGTGTACGCGTGTAGTTGCTGAAAACCGCCATATCGGTTGGCCCCGATAATCTCCCCTCGAAGGCTTTCCCGACCCTGGTAGTCTTCAGCTTTCTCAAATACTCCTTGCTCCTACTTCTCTTGGACACGTAAACCAATCCCCAGCCCTCTACCATGGACTTATCCAGCAGAAGCCTCAGCGAAAGAAGCTTCTCTACAAAGACTGTGAAAGCGAATGCCGCCTCAAACACGCTGTCATCAATGTCAGTGAACCCTATCCCTCCTTTCTTAACCTCTTTAAGGATTGACCTAGAGATGAAGGGGTCGCCGAAGTACCGGTCTGCCTCCTCCAGCTCCAACGCCTGCTCCCTTATCTTATCTAAAAGAACTACTACTTCGTCAAGCCCTATCAACCTCTCCACCGCCTCTATCCCCCTCCTAATACCTATTCTCGTAAGAGGGTCTGGGTTTATGAGAAGGGATATTATGCTACCGTCTATGAGTACCAGCTTGCTTATGGATGCGAGAGCTATCTTCGCCTCGCATATCTCTCTGAAAGCTCTGACAAGCCCGTCAGCATTCGCCGCTGTCACAACATCCACGTCCCCTATGTACTTATGCCTAACCGATGACTGGTGCCTGGAGAGAGCGTATGCTTTCACACCGTAGATGCTGGTGTCGCGAAGCTCCATGCTTAGCGCGCTCCCGTCAACTGCTGTTATGGATTCAGGCTGGTTTACAGTAGGGGTGTACTCAACCCAGTTCTCCTCCGCCATCGCCCTGTACTCATCACTGCTTAACTGCTGGATTGCCCAGGCTATCTCATCCTTCTTCCTCAACGCAAGCTCTAACAGGTATTCCCTCAAGCCTCCTCCCTCTCCACTCTTGAGTACTCTGTATCCTCCTCTTTTCTCACCGCATACACTACATCCGCCGCATCCCTAACCTCAACATCGTGTGTTACCACTATTAACTGAGGGATTCCTTCACCACCCCTGAACTTTTTCAACAGATTGATTAGCTCGCGCCGCCTCTCCTGGTCTAAATACTCGGTTGGCTCGTCTAAAGCCAGGAAGCCTATTCTCCCTCGTGTAACTATCTGGTGAAGCGCGAGAAGCCCCAGTATGCTTATGGCTACTTTCTCCCCACCGCTCAACTGGGGAACCCCGAGAACCCTCCCCCTTGCCCCGGCTAACTCTACTTGGAGCTCGTAGTTTTCATCAAGCCTTACCGAGTAGAAACGCAGGTTGAACACATCGCTCCAGCTCTCCATCATTTTCGAAATTAAGTCGACATAGTATCTTCTAAGATACCTGGGAACACCGTCCTTGTGGAATATCTTCTCCCTTAAGTAATTGATGATCATGGCTTTCCTTATCGCTTTATTAATTTCTTTAACCAGGTTCCTCAGGTCTTCAAGCTCCTTCTCAACCTTTTCAAGCTCGCTAGTGTAGAGTTTAACATGCTCCGTGCTCACTTCAATAATCCTTTTCAACTCCTCCAGCTTCTTACCAGCTTCCTCAAGCTCCTTGAGGGTTTTCTCCACGCTCTCCAGCCTGGCCTGAACCTCGACCCGTGCCTTCTCAAGCTCCTTGAGCCGTGCACTTATCTCCTCGACCTGTTTCCTGAAATCCCTTATATCCGCCTCCAGCTTCTCCTTCTCAACGCCTAGCTTAGCAAGATCTAGCTCAGCTTGTGTAGCCTTCTTAAGCTCCTCCTGCAGTATCTGGACAATTTCTTCACGACTCCTCACAGCTAACCCGAGCTCCCCGGCAAGCTCTGTTGATAAACGGGTGAACTCGTTGCTCAACCCTTCTATCTCCTTGTTCAAACCCTCAACCTCTCCTTTGAGCTGACTATACGTGTTTACGTCGAAGTTTGCTACAAGGCTTCTCCAGTTGGACAGGTGGCTTCTATACTTGTTCAAGGCTTCCTCAAGCTCTCTAACCCTTGCCGAGAGCTGCTCAGACACTGCCCTAACCTGCTTCTTCCTCTCACCCAGCCTCTCCAGCTCAGCCTTCCTCCCAGCTACTTCCTTCAATGCTTCAACAACCTGTTTCAAACCCTCCAGCTCGACACTAGCCTGGGACTGCCTCGTCCTCAGCAACGTAATCCTGGACTCGAGATCCCTCAGCTCCTTCTCCAGCTCGCTGAGGTGTTTTCTGAAATCAGCAAGTATCTCCTCCTTCCTCCTCCCTTCCAGGGGCCTCTTGCACACGGGGCACTCGGGCTGGGGGCTGGTTTCGAGAAGCTCTATGCTTTTCTCAACCTGCTGCTTCAAGGCTTGCTTACTAGCCTCTTCCCTCACGGTTTTCTCCAGCTCAGCGGTCAGGCTGGCAAGCTCTTCCTCAGTCTTCCTCAGCAGTTCTTCAAGTTTCTCAACGCTTTCCTCAGCTATGAGCGGCTCAATCCTTGAAAGCTGACTCCCCCTTACAACATCCCTGATTCTTTCCCGGAGCTTCCTGATCTCGCTTACAAGCCTGCGCTCCTGCCCCTCTATGCTCCCCAGCTCCTGGTTTAATGCGTTAAGTTTTTCAAGAGCACTGGTTTTCTCGCTCTCCAGGCTCCTGACCGCTTCCTCTAGTTTCACGAGAGACCCGTGCTCAGCCTCGAGCTTTTCAAGCTCGCCCCGGACTTTCTCAAGGGCTTTAAGCTGCTCCTCCCTGGCTTTGAGAACCTCCCTCTTACTCTTCTCCTCCCCGTGGATCTTGATCAGGCTGTTAACCCGCTCCTTGAAGGATGGGGTTTTTACAAGCTTCTCCTTCTCCCGAATCTCTCGTTCAACCCATGCAAGCCTTTCCTCATAATCCGCTATCCTTGAGAGGAGGGATTGCAAGTTCCCCCTCAGGCTTGACGCTGTCGCATTGATCTCGGAGAGTTTATTACTCAGGGATTCCTTCTCAGCCCTCGCCTTCTCCAGCTCTAACGCCTTCTCCTCAAGCCTCTCCTCCCTTATCCTCCTCCTAGCCTCCTGTATTTTACGCTCATACTCGCTCTTCTTCTGCACATACTCCTCCCTTCTCTCCAGGAGCCCACTATGCTTTCTCAAAACCTGCTCGCGAATGTTCTCAACCGTTCTCTCAACATTGGCTCCCGGGCATACTTGGTAGGGGGTGCTGGTCTCGGGGCAGTACTCCCGGAGTTTCTCGCTTATTTTTTCATACAGGTCAAGCCCTAGAAGCTTGTCAAGTATCTCCTTCCTTTCAGAAGGGCTGAGGGATGCGAAAACCTTTGTCAGCTCTCCCTGGTTTACCAGCACTATCCCGTCAAGCTTTGAGGTCTCTATCCCCAGTATCTCAGCTAGCTTCGCGTTTACATCGGTTGCTCTATCCGCTATCACTTTACCCTTTCCCTCCCTCAACTCCCAGAGCATTGCTTTCTCCGATGCGCCTGAAGGGATCAGCCTCTCAACCCTGTATGTTTTACCCTCGTGTTTAAACTCAAGTATTACTTTCGCACTACTGTGTTTTAGGTTTACGAGTTGTTCCTTCCTCCTGATCCTCCATCCATTACCTGTTAAAGCATAGTATATTGCTTCTAGAATGCTTGACTTGCCCGCCCCGTTAGGTCCAACAATAGTGTTTACTCCTTTCTCAAACACCACCTCTGTCTTATTGTGGCTGAGGAATCCTTCAAGAACTACTTTCTGAAGAATTAGCGTGGATGATTCCGCACCAGCCTTGTCCAGGTCTCGTGAACCGGTTTGATCAAGAACCTGTGTAGTTGCACCCATAGGTCTCACCTTTTAAAGTAGTCCGTGATCCTGGATGGTTTGTGAGCACTGGGCTCGCTTACCCTACCGGGCTTTGCCTCCTCTAGTTTAACGTATTCATCCGGTATCCCGATCCTGCTCCAGAAGGTTGCCCTAGCCAATTCCTCTATAATCTGCTCCACCGCTTCCTCATCACCCTGCTTGAAGGCTTCTTTCAAGCCTTCCACATGCTCTGCTAGTTTTTTAGCCTCATCAGGGGAGATCCCTAGCTCCCTGGCCAGGAAGTCCGCGAGCGTGTCGAGCTCTCCTCTTGCTTGCTGTGTTATCCTGCTTGCTTTCTCAAAGGTTTCCTTCACGAGTTCCCTCACGAACTTGTGGAATATGAGTTCCAGCCCGCCTTGGAGCCTCCTCTTCTTCTCATCGACTATGAAGCCTTCTATCCTCTCGAGGCTTACCATATCCCCTGCCTTCACGAATATCTTGACGTACAGTATTCCCTTGTTACCCGGGTTAACCTGCTTCGCAAGCCTTGCCAATGCTTCAGCTATCTTAGGCTTCCACTCCGACTCAGCCACGCCTGTCTCCACGTATTCGAAAGGCGTTGCCTCCACTTTAACCGTGTGCACGACAGGCTCCTCAGGGGTGAGGTCAACTATGTAGAATCCCTTACCATTCCTCCTGGCTTCCTCAACCTCGTCAATGTCGAAAATATCTATGCTCCCCGGGTACGCTATCACCTGGCTCCTGCCATCGATAACTCTCTTCTCGATTATTCTCCGGTGGAGATGGCCCATTGCAACATACCTTGGTGTTACAGGGATGTTGCTTATACCGAGACCTTTCTCCAGTGGGAAGTAGTTTTCAATGTTTTGATGCATTATCAGCACGTCGTACTTGCCCAAGGCCCTATCCATTCCCTGAATGTACTTGTACAGGGCTTGCCTACTCTGTTCACTATTTTTGACGTTGAAGTAGTTGAGCCCTGCGAAAACATACTCCCTCCCATCCTTCAAAGCCTTCTCAGCGAAGAATATCTCCTTCCCCGGCGTGTACACGTTGCTGAAGAGCCTGAGAAGCTCTATTGGTGAGTCATCTCTTTGCGTCCACCTGTCGTGATCGCCTGGAACAATGAAGACTGGTTTACCCTCACTAGTTATCCTGCCAACAATGTCTATAGCCCTTTTCAAAACCCTGTTAGGAAGGTGGTGTTTATCATCAAAGAAGTCTCCAGCGAAAATAAACGCGTCAACATGCTCTTTAAGCGCTTGCTCAACAGCCTGCTCAAAGTGATCGATAAACTGCCTCATGGTCTCAGAGATGTTGTAAAGAGTTTTCCCAAGATGAGTATCAGCAAAGTGTGCAACAAGCATTTCCAATCCCTAATTACTAATAAGTTATAAAGAGGTTCTGATAAAAACAAACCCTCCAGCCAAAAACCCCTATCCATAAACCCTTCCTCTCCCAGTCCTTTCTTCTATAACTGCTTCAAACTCTATGGAACATACAGAGTAGATCCCCGTCTCTAGGTTTTTCCAACCATTTTCAACCCATGTTTATGAGAAATTTTGTTTTTCCTATTTCATCTAAGTCTTTTCTAATTGCTTCAATAGAATAATTGAACTCATAATAGCAAAGATCGCTATTTAATAGTCTTCTCCAGCGAGTCTGTCGTCGATCTCTACATCGTAAAAACCCAACAACCAATACATCCTAACACTAGCCATCACAGGAAGAAGGGCGTGATGAGAAAAGGATTAAGCCTCAGATTAGAGGGTTATTTCGTATTCAAAGATTATGGTGACGTCTCCACTGTTATAACTTATACTCCCAAATTTAAATTTGACATGATCGCCAGGAAGGAACTCATTTCCAAGTTTCAACTCCACTATTGCATATTCTCCTGGACGTGTTGGAAACGGTGACACGGTTATATCTCCACTCCTTCTTATCGTTGATTGATCAACCCATATTGCTCCCACATACTTCAAAGTGTTGTTATCATTCCACACTTCAACTCGGATAAAGTTTAAAGGCATGTAACTATCCGCAATATTGGCTACGATAAGAGTGATATTCCATCCATCTTCTGTTTTTTCAACAAAGTAGTTGTATAATTTAACTAAAGGCTTCGTGGTTTTTGTGAACCGAGCCTCTGGATTGGGGACAAAGGTTTCATACATATTGTCATTTATCATAAATTTCACAACGGTAGTTTCAAACAAGTTGGATGATGAAAGATTGAGAGCGATGCGTGTTGATTCTCCTGGGAGAATAACTATTGGACTCCATGGTCTCGTCTCATCTGAGAGGCTACAACTCTCCCATATCAAGCCATTGGGGTCTGTTTTACGTGATATAGAAATGAACCACATTTCAGGACTGGCAAATTTTGTTATAACGAGAGGAACAACTCCTTTATTCTCCACAGTGAAAGTATATCTGAGATAATTCCACGAGGGATCTTCAACGAGTTTAACATCTTCCACTCTCACTTCAAACATGGGTTCAACCAATCCTGTTGTTTCAAAGTATCCAGATATTAGTGGAAAAGTTTTCTCATATTTTCTTCCATCAGCAAAATGAAACACAACATTAACATGATCTCCCTCTGTAACATTCATTATCAAAGCTTTAATTACCACACCTATCTTTGAACCAGCAGGTATCACAAATACATCCATATTGGTTCCATTGAAAGATACGGAGAAAGGTTGTTTCCCGTTCACAGTTACACTCTCAATTTCAACATCCTTATACTTGTTTTCAATCACCATCGCAAAGATCCAATTATACTCATACCAATCCACATTTTCAACATACGCATAAACAATACCAAAGCCATCCTCGTTCACGGGACTGATGGTCACTGTCCCAGTCTCGGTCTCAGTGTAGGGTGTACTAGTCGTTGTTGATGGGGAACCACCAGCACTTCCACTGGGCGTGAAACCCATGGTTAAGATCAGCACGGGTGTAATAACACTCACTATAACTAAGACCACTATGATTAAGAGTAAATCCTTCCTCTGCACGGACAACCCGCCCAATAATTACTGGAGGTAGAGGAAGTATTTATCTTTCAATCTATTTTTATGGCTTCGAAGAAGATGGGACACGCTAATCAACAAGACAGATCTTTCAGTCTCTTATGATTGCTTCAATTCTCATATTAATAGAATATTGAAGATACGATCCTTTCAGTCTTTTTTGATTGCTTCTGGTCATTGTTTTGATTGAGTGGGGTTATGGGGTTTTCTACGGGTTTTCCGGAAAACCAGGGCTCCCCGTTGACAAGCCGTCCGCGACGCCCTGCTGGAACCGGGGGGTTCTAGTCCATGGCGGGAGCCCTTCTCGCGGTCGATTTTCCGGACGGTTTCTGCGGGGCAAGGGCGGTGGGGGCTTGGGTGTCTTTGTTTATAAGCCGGTGTAGTTAATCCTATGATTAGGATTCACGCGTGGAGGCGTTTCCTATGGTTAGTGTTAGAGTTGAGAAGATAGGGGATTATGAATGGGTTATTCCTAAAGGAGCTAAGCCGTGCATGCTCACCGATGCCTTGGTGTTCGCTGACGAGTACTTGATTAAGAAGATGCATGAGGATTTAACCCTGGAGCAGGCTGCTAACGTGGCATGCCTCCCCGGGATCAGGCTGAAGTCTTACGTGATGCCTGACGGGCACCAGGGATACGGGTTCCCGATAGGCGGGGTGGCAGGGTTCGACGTGGAGGAGGGCGTGATAAGCCCTGGCGGGGTAGGCTACGATATAAACTGCGGGGTCAGGGTGTTGAGGACTGAGATGGATGAGGAGGATGTGAGGCCGAGGCTTAAAGAGATTGTGGAGGCGTTGTTCAGGAACGTGCCCAGCGGGGTTGGCTCAACAGGGCATTTAAGGCTTAGCGTGAGCGACCTTGACGAGGTTTTAAACCACGGTGTTAAATGGGCGGTGGAGCACGGGTTCGGATGGGAAAGGGATATGGAGCATATTGAGGAAAGGGGGAGCATGAGGGATGCCGACGCGAGCAAGGTCAGCAGGGTTGCTAAGCAGAGGGGGCATGAGCAGCTTGGAACACTTGGGGCTGGAAACCACTTCCTCGAGATACAGGTGGTTGACGAGATCTACGACCCCGAGGCTGCTAAAACCCTGGGTATAACCCGGGTGGGTCAGGTAACCCTCATGATCCACACCGGGAGCAGGGGGCTGGGCCACCAGGTTGCGAGCGACTACCTGGTAACCATGGAGAGGGCTATGAGGAAGTACGGGATACAGGTCCCTGACAGGGAGCTTGCCGCAGTACCCTTCAACTCGCCCGAGGGCCAGGACTACTTCAAAGCTATGGCCGCGGCCGCGAACTTCGCCTGGACTAACAGGCAGATCATAACCCACTGGGTTAGGGAGAGCTTCAAGCAGGTTTTCAAGAAGCCCCCGGAGGACCTGGGTCTCGAAATAATATACGACGTAGCCCACAATATAGCTAAGAAGGAGGAGCACGTGGTCAACGGGGAGAAGTACAGGGTTGTAGTCCACAGGAAGGGAGCCACGAGGGCCTTCCCGCCGGGACACCCCGACATACCCGCGGACTACAGGAGCATAGGCCAGCCCGTGCTAATACCGGGAAGCATGGGCACAGCCAGCTATATACTGGTTGGGACAGCCCAGGGGGCGAGGACATGGTTCAGCGCCCCGCACGGAGCGGGCAGGTGGCTGAGCAGGGGTGAGGCGATAAGATCCTACAGCCCTGAGAAAATAACCGAGGAGCTTGCGAGGAAGGGTGTTGTGCTGAGGGCTGCGACTAAAAGAGTGATCAGTGAGGAAGCCCCCGGAGCCTACAAG
>NZ_DBOUKL010000060.1:0-13520 GCF_059755995.1 Thermosphaera sp.
GCCCTGCCCTATACTTGGCGTGGGCTTCGCGGGCAATGCTTAACGCTTCACCCCCTCTACTTCTCAAGCATTCGGCGCATACACCGATCACACTGCTAATGACAGGGGAGGCCCTCCCGCAGAGCTTGCACCTACCCATGGTTTCCTCCAAAATCCTATGTGTTTTAACGGGTTATTAGAAAAGGTAGCCGCTTCATGAGGCAAAAGATTTAACACCTTGCGGAGACAATTATATATTGGTGTAGGCAATCCTGGAAGAAGAGCGTTTAAACAGGTTTAAGAATACTGTTGTCGAAATCCTTAGCGAAGTATCCGTGAAAACCAATACTTTCTTTCCCGAAGAATTGGTAAGTGATGCTTTAGAAGTCCTTCACAATCCTTCCTTCAAGCATGCGACCAAGCAGCTCAACGGGAGGACTAAAGTAGCTCTAGCAGTCTATGTCGCGCTCAGAAGCAGAAACATATGTATAAGCCCTAGATGCCTCGAAGCATGGGTTACAGGCGGTAGAAACCTTTTCACTTATGTTCTTAAAGCGTTAGGACTACCAGGTTGCGAACCTTTAGATTACGTTATCTATGCTTCGAAGAAGCTGAGGCTGGATCCATCCGTTGCCGGCAATGCCGTGTGGATTGTTTTGAGGCTTCTCGACCGCTTTTCCTCAACCAGGTTGAAGGTTGACCATCCTGTGAGGGCTCTAAGCAGGTCAGCTCTCGCCGCAGGAGCTCTCTACGAGTCAGGGCTCGTTACAGGGAAGAAAGTTTTCGAGAAGGATTTAGCAACAGTTTTTTGCATTTCCGAGGTGTCGGTCAGGAACGCTGTCAAATATGTAAGGGAGTGTCTAAAGGATGAGGTTAGAACGTGGGTTGAGAAGGCTGGTCGGGAAGAGACTGAAAGGATTACCGCGGAAGCCTCCGAAGGAGCATTGTTTTTCAAACTTGCAGCACAGGGTGAATCCTGTGCGGTAATTGTCTTCAGAGAACCCTCGGGGGATGAGTGGGAGAGGCTTGCAAGAGCTGTAGGTTTACCTGTCAAAGGATCTATTCAACTACTCGACATTGTTAACACAGGCTCTGTGGACTATAAGGACCTGGCATTGGAGAAATCCCTAGCGTATCTAGCCACGGTTAAGGGTCTTGGACTCGGGGATTACGAGTTTGTTTGGTGTGAGAATCAGGCTTTGACAAGAATTCTTGTAAACAAAGGCTTCAGGGTTGCCGGATTAGACCCCTGGGGGAAGAAGCCTGTACTAGTTATGGATTTAAACCTCCTGTGCAGTACTCCTTTTGCCTAACATGGTTCTTCAGGTTGATGAGTAATTTTAAAACCTGACCTCGCCTTCCTCGAAGTAAGGCGAAGGACTTAGCCTCCGGAGGGCATCCCCCGATATTTCGATCGGTTTTACAATAACCAAGCCTTCTCCATCCCTAACCTCTATTTCGAAAACTCTTCTATCATGGTTTGTCTGTCTCATCTTCTCGATTATGAGGAGTTTCTTGAGCACTCCTGATATGATGGCTTTCCTGAACCTTAGTATGCCGTCAGCCACGTGCTCCACTCCGAACCCGAATCCAAGGGCTGATGTAACAGCGTACTGAGCCGTAGCCACTATTGTTAAATCCCACTTCGCCAGACCTCTCTTCAACATGTAACTGTACTTTCTAGCCATCACCGGCTTATCTAGCCAGAAAGCGCTCATTGAGTCAACTACTAGCCTTGTGTGACCAGGGCCCAAGTACTTCTTGGCTTCTATCACCTTAGAGATCAACTCCTCCACATCCAGTTCCTTAATGCTCCAAACATCCCCGTACTCCCACATCAACGCGTCTATGATGACAAGGCTTCCTTTTCTCAAGGCGTCCTCAAAATCGAAGCCAAGCCTCGCCGCCTGGTTGATAATGCTCTCCCTCGACTCCTCCGTTGTAACGTATATGCATTTCTCACCTCTTGCTAGTCCCGTGGCTGTGAACTGTATTGAGAAAACTGTTTTGCCAGTTCCCGGTTCTCCAACAGCTACTACCGTGAATCCCTTAGGTATTCCGCCCTCTATTAGCTCGTCAAGCCCTCTAACCCCTGTTGGAAGCCTCTCCAAAAACTCCACCGGTTAATAATTCCTTAAACACATTATTATCGTTTGACGCCCTTGGAAAGGGTGGTTAGGCTTGACAATTGTTTTCAGGCTGAAGGGTTTCGAGCAGGATTGTTTCGAAATACGGTATGCCGCCGGAGTGCTCATGAGAGGCGGCTTAGTCGCGTTTCCCACAGAAACTGTTTACGGGCTTGGAGCACTGGTTTGGGATGAGGGAGCTGTTTCCAAGATTTTCCAAGTGAAGGGGAGGCCTAGCGATAATCCATTAATAGTTCACGTATCCTCTATTGAAATGGTTGAGAAGGTTGCTTCGCGAATACCTGAGGATGCTTACAAGTTGATGGAGAAGGCTTGGCCAGGCCCTCTCACAATAGTCCTGCCTAAAAGCGAAAGGGTTCCCAGGATCGTTACAGCAGGGCTTGACACTGTTGCTGTCAGAATGCCCTCCCACCCGGTTGCTCTATCCCTTATAAGGGAGACTGGAGAGCCGGTAGCTGCTCCTAGCGCGAACCCATCAGGGAAGCCCAGTCCGACAAGCGGAACCCATGTAGTCAGGGATTTGATCGGCAGGGTTGAAGTAGTCCTTGACGCTGGAGAAACCCTCTATGGGGTTGAGTCAACAGTGGTGAACATTGTCACGGAACCCCCTGTATTGTTGAGACCTGGTGCTATACCTGTTGAGGAAGTCGAGAAAATACTGGGGAGGAAGATACTTATCCCAGAGTTTGCTAAAGGCTTGGGACAGGTGGAGAAACCGCTTGCCCCAGGCATGAAGTACAGGCATTACGCTCCGGAGGCGAAGCTGGTGCTTGTCGAACCCTCTTCTTACACTCGGGAATGCCTTAAAGCATTGGCTGAGTACATAAAGACCCAGGCCTTGGCTGGAAGCAATGGGAAACCATGCATACTGGCAACCTTGGAGACCCTTCAGCACTACTCAGGTGTTGGAGCTGAAACGTTCACGCTGGGATCTAGGGAGAACCCCTTCGAGATTGCTCGAAACCTTTTCACCATCCTGAGAAAAGTTGATGAGGAAGGGTGCTCCATAGTGTATGCCGAGGGATTCCCTGACCAGGGGCTAGGACTAACCATTATGAACAGGCTGAGAAAAGCGGCTAGTGAAAAGCACTTGATAAACTGTTGACCACGCCCTCGCACTAGCAAGGGATTTTTCCAACAGTGTTAACATTTTCGGCAGGCTTGTCCTAACTAAGTGAACACTAATGTTTTTCTCTTTAAAACATCTATTTAATTGTGAAGGGCAAAGTGGAGAGCAGTGAACTTAATTGATTTCAGTAATGGTATATCCAGCATATTGAAAGAGATGTTACTTCTGGGAGTGAGAACACCGGGGGGAATATTCGGGAGTGCCTCGAGAGATTTCAACCTGCAGGGTGTTTGAGGTGGCGCGTTAGTTGAGGGTTCTAGCCTTTAGCGATCTCCACGGCAATGTTGATGTTTTGAAAATGCTTGCGAAAAGGCTTGAAGGAGAGAATTTTGACTACATGTTGATCGCGGGTGATTTAACCAATGCAGATTTAATCAGTGATCCAGAGAGTGTTTTGAAACAGGTGTATGAGGTTTTCCACTTAATTGAGAGTTTAGAGATCCCTTACTATTTCGTATGGGGGATTCCATTCAGGGAATTAACAATAGTGCTTTCGTTAGCTCTGAGAAAGGCTTCCAAGGATCACCCCCGTATGAAGGCGTATTCAAGAAAGGAGTACCAGGATTTGTTAAGGATAGGTAAGGAGACGGAATCACTGATTTCCTCCCTCAAGCACGGCAAGTGCTTGGAGCACGGCAGGGTTGAAAGCCTCGGCAAGTATAAGATAACATCGACGCCTCAACTGGTCGATGGTAAAACAGTGTTCCTCGTACACCATTTCAAGAAGCTTACAAACGCGTTGATCCAAATAGAAGGGCATGTCCACTATGGTCAAAAACTCAACAACTACCTGAACCTGGGCTTCCTATACAGGGATGACTCCCATGGGGCTAAGCCAATGATTGGTTGCTACTGGGTTTTAAAGTTTGATAAGACAGGCGTCAATGCTGAATGGGTTAACATGGGGGAGAATTTGAAAGAATATAAGTGCCCCCGTCATCCGGAACAAGGGGTCTTCTACATACCTGTTAACTGGAAAAAATGCCCAGTATGCTACGACCTGAGAAAGAACAAGGAGCTGTTGCGGGGTAAGGGCTTGCATTGAAGCGTTGTAACCCATTGAGCACGTGTTGAACTATATGGTTTTAATGGGCCCGCGGGGATTTGAACCCCGGTCCTCCGCCGTGTGAGGGCGGCGTCCATACCAGGCTAGACGACGGGCCCTCTAATAGTTTTATGAGAGTGTTGTGTTGTTTATAAGTTTTTCACCGAGGTTGAGGAAGGATTGGGTTGAAAAAAGCTTGGGTTTAGATGTCGAACTTCAAGTAGACAGGTATCTCGTCCCAGTAGAAGTAGACTGTTGCGTTGACGTTTAGCCAACCTGAAGTCGTAACAGGGTATTTCATCACTGCTGAGAGAGGTAGTATGTAGGATGCCTGCGGGGTCTCGCCCGTGTATGTTATTGTTGCCGTAAACCTGTACCTGCCCGAGCTGGTCAATGGGGTTCCAAGGCTCACTGATAGTCCAAGCTCGGAAACATCTTCAACATAATAGGTTTCACCGGTTAATAGTGACGTGTAGACTCCTTCCCCAGTGTAGTACACCACGTCAGGCTGGAACTGGCTTGGAGCGTTGATGATGACTGTGTAGTGTATCTTGCCGGCCGCGGGGTTGTGGATCTTCACCGATGACATTGTAAGCGGGGTCAGGGTCACAGTGAAGGGCTCAACGTATTCTGCTCCCCTGAACTGTATGTTCCTCACAACAAGCCTGTATATTCCAGGACCGGACATCGGGCTAACAATAACTGACAACCCTGGGGCCACGCTATCCCAGAATCTTGTCGGGTTGTAGCTGCTTCCACCGGCTGGGTCCCTTGTCAGCTCAGCAGCCAGTTGTAGGCCAGGCGCCTTGAACTCGTATACTAGCGAGGTTTCATCGTCAACCATGTAGTACGTGTAAGGCCCGTAGAAGTGTACGTCCAGGTTGCTGGCATAGTTTTCATTATTAAAGGTTGGCCAAGTCACCTGTATGCCGAGGCCCCATATGTTCTTAAAGGTTGGGGGCACGACAACCTTGAACACTCTCCAATCTCCTGATTCATACCTCCACGTGTAGTCAAATGCTCCTCTCAGATACGTGTTCTTCCTCGGGGTTAGCTCCTCGACAGGGTTTAACACGATCGGCCTGGTGCCTTTCAGCTCTATTGGCACGAAGAATGAGATCGGTACAAGGTATTTCAGACCCCTTGTCTTCTCAACAACCACGATGTAGCCGCTGTAGAAGCCAGGGGTTGACGGGCCCTTAACGGTGACCGTGACCGTTCTCTCGCCACCGGATAGCGTAAATCTTGACGGGCTAACTGTCACGGCATCCCAGCTCTGATACTTGTACCCTACAACCCTCACCTTCACGGGGAGGGTGCCCCTGTAGGTTGCGCCGGATACTCCAAGCCTCATAACCAGATACCTTGGATACAGTGTAGGGTCGACGCCCATCAGCTCCCTTGCAAGGTTTTCAATCTCGGCAATGCTTCCCTCTAGGTCTCCATACTGAATCCTGAGCGCGTTGGCCCTCCTGATATCGTACATCATTCTAGCGGTTTCACTCCAGGAGAACACGCCGTCCGCGTTCCTGTCTATCCAGTAGGCGAGCTCAGCGATAGACGAGCCTATCCTTAGGTTGTAGGCTCCTGTTCTGCCGCCAACTTCAAAGTACTCGTACGGGTATATGACTTCAATCTCAAAGTAGTCGTAGAGCTTCAAAGCTTCCATGTCAAGCACTAAGTGGCCGTAGACTGTAGATCCTGTGACGCTGACATTCAGCTCATCACCGCTACAGGCGGTGATTACTGCAGGCTCGATCACGCGGGTGACTATGTTACAGATCCCTGTAGTATTAACTTGTTTCAAAACCATGGGATAGATCTCGTAGCTTCCAGCACCCTTCACTGTTAACGGCCTGGTGGCTCTTGCCCCGGCCCTGACTGATGGGATGAATATTTTCGGTTCAAACCAGCTCCCTGTTAATACATCGCCATAGGTCATTAACTCATATGACAGAGCTGTCTCGCTCAACAGGTCGTTGAGAATGCTTGTTGAATAGACCAGTGGAATATTGCCATCCAGCACTGCCTTGACGGCCTTGTAAGCGTTGACGAAGCCGGCTCCCTGGGAAAGCTCGTCGAAGCCCATGTCCTGCGCGGTATTCATTAAAATGGTCTTCAACAAGTGCGGCGGCATCCTCTCGCCATACTTAGCCTTGTACGCTGAAACCACTAGTGCTCCAACACCAGCGGACATCGGGGTTGCCTGGCTGGTTCCGCTGAACAGGTTGTATGCCAGCCATCCCGTGAGGTTTCTTATATTGTAAACATTGCCTAGGGCATCCCATGTCCTGCCGACAGCCCATGCGAAAGCTCCCACAGCTACGACGTCAGGCTTCACAACACCCAGCTCGCTTGGACCCCTGTTGCTCCACGTGATAACCTGCCTGCTCGAGCCCGGCCAGAGGTAGCCGTAAAGCGGTCTGTAGGTGAACTCCGTGGCGGCTCCAACACTTATCGCGAGGGTTGAGGCAGCCGGCGAGGAAACCGTGCCGTATCCTGGACCACCATTACCGGCTGCGACGAAGTGGATTGTTCCAGACGTGATTATGGTGTAGTCGAATATCACGCTAGTGGGGTCGAAGCCTGTGTTCCAGCCCCACAGGGCCCAGCCGCTCGCGCCCCAGGAGTTGCTGGTGATGTCGACCTGGTGCTCCCCGATGTATGCCCAGCTCCACGTGTAGCCTTCGAAAGCTATCCACGGGTTTGCAAGCAGGTCGGGCCAGAGATATACTGATCCCTCCCCGTACGGAGTTACTATGTCGAAACCGCTGAAGAAGTATATAGCAGTTGCCACGGTCCCGTAGTAGAGGCCTGGGGCAGCTCCAAGCTTTACTGCTGGAGCCTGGCCCGCAATGCTTCTAACCCCGTAGCCTGTTTGCGCGTAGATGCCCCTGCCCGCAGCAGTGTTCGCGCAGTATGTTCCATGGCTGTTGTAATCGTATTCTAAAACCACGTAGTCTCCTTCAGGGTCTAGACCAGGCCATATTAAGGCTACCGGCTCGCCCTCCCATATCTCAGGTATTGATAAAATCCCTGTGGTTTGGTAACCATTGAGCGGTGGGAGCGGGAGGACATAATTCCTCCAGATGCCAATCTTGTCTAAGAGTATAGCGAAGGCTGCGTCGTAAACGCCTCCTGCAAGCGTTCCAATAGAGTAGTCTGTTAAGCCATCACCGTCCAGATCCCTTGCTATCACCTCGTTCCCGTATCTAATCGGTTCCTCATCGGCGAAGGAGAAGTCGGGGGTTAAGCCTAGGGTTCCAGGTATGTTCACGCTACAGGGGCTTGGAGCTAGGCCCTGCCTTAACAGGTAGAGTGCGGTGGTAGTGTCAGCGTATAAGGTGTCATAGGATCCGTCGCCATCACTGTCTACCACTATAATCGGCACTGTGTAGTAAATGGTTGTTGAAGTGCCTGCGACCGAGGTTGTCATGTACTGGAGCATTAATCCAAACTTCACAGGCCCATAATGGGTTATGTTTCCAATATACCATGTTGAGTTAGCGAGCCATGGAACCCATATGTTCGCGGATCTACACCCCGACACCCTGACCCACAGCTGGTTGGTCCACTTCCAAACATAGTATGGAGGCTGGAACACGTATAGCTCTGAAGCGTTTACGTAAATGTATCCTTCTTCCACATCCTGCGCTGCAACCGGAGTTAAGACTAGTCCGAGACTGCTCACGTCCAGGATTAGGGGGAGACCAGTCTTTTCGTCCCTGGCTATTGAGTCTAAGCCAAGCCCGGGTGATCCGAAGTCGACACCCGTGTCTATGATTGCGAGCTTAACCTCTTCTCCAGTGATGCCGTAGATTGCCCATGTGTCCAACGCGCCCGTTATGTTCAAGGTATAGTGATAGTTGCTGTAGTCAAAGGCTTCTAAACCCCCGGTTTGAGCCGGCTCCTCTGCCAAGAGCTCCTCAATCGCCCTTGCCTCCTTATTTATCAAAGCATCAATCCTGACATCGGGTAGGATGGCTAGCACTCCAGGCGTCCTGGATAAGGGCTCAACCTGATCCCTGGTAACAATCGCGAAGACCACGTTGTACAGGTGTGTGGGGAATGCTCCTAGTAACCCTGCTGTTTTTCCTTTTAAAACGCTGATAGGTGTTGCTTTATCCAACACTATTATGACTCTGCCTGTCTCCCTACCCTCGTTCACAAGCGTGAAAGGCTCTTCGGGAGCGTCAAAGGATAACAGGCTTGGATCCTCAGCATATGCTCCAATACTCCAGAATGAGTCATCGTTGAGGAACGGGCTTACGAATGCTTTACCGAAGCCAGACCTAGCTGCTACCGACTCAGATGTCACGGGTGTAGCTACAGGGATGATTAACCCGGTTAAGAGTAGGATAGATATTAGTACAAGTATTTTCTTCATACACATCCCTCTGAATACCCACCAATTATATAGTTAGTGGGTTCTGCAATATTTAACTCTTCCTAGGAACGCTGGGATTTGCTTTACATTCTCCCTTGCTGAAAAGCTTTTTAAATCCAATTGTGAATAGTTGGGCGTGGGTTCGTGTTCGAGGTTCAGGTTGTAAACAGGAAGTATGCTCACCACATCCTAACTCTTTTAAGGAATAAGGATTCCTCGCAGATAGAGTTCAGGAAAGGCCTCGTCAAGCTAGGCAGGATCCTTGGAATGGAGATAGCCGAGGACATGGAGACTGAGGAAGCAGTTGTTGAAACACCGCTTGGTGTTAAGGTTAAAGGGATCAGGATTAAGGACATGGATAACACGATAATCGTCACTGTCTTAAGGGCTGCATGGCCTTTGACAGAGGGTCTTATAAAAGTCTTCTACAATGCTAGGCAGGGAGTTATCGCTGCGAAAAGAGTTGAGGAGAAGGGAATGCAGAACTATGAGTTCGAGATAGATGTTTCATATGTTAAAATGCCCTCTGTAACCTCTAACGATGTAGTGATTATAAGTGACGTCATGGTTGCGACGGGCTCCACGCTTGCAAGAATTCTTGAGGAGGTTGTGAAGAAGGGGAGGGCTAAGAAGTATTATATTGCATCAGTTCTCTCAACACCTGTAGCGGTGGCAAAGCTCAGGGATAAGGCGGACGAGCTCGGTGTGGATTTGAAAATGTACGCTATATGGATAGATCCCGAGGTGAATCAGAAAGGTTACATAGTGCCAGGGCTGGGGGACGCTGGCGACAGGGCTTTCGGATCCTAGGCTAAATCTTGAAAAGCTCGCTCAAATAGTTGTTGTCCAGTTTTTTATACTTCTCCAAGCTTCCCACGTCGAACCAGTCCCCGCTGTAAACGTAGCCGTAGATTTTTAAGCCCCTCGTGATCAACCATGGTACCAGGTCCCCCATGAAGTCGAAGTCTAATCCGAGATCCTTCTCCAACTCGTCGTCAAGCACCCTTGTCTCGAGAACGCCTACGCCTATGGTGGCATTGATATCTAAATCAGGCTTTTCCCTCATCCCTATTATTGAGAAATCGTTGCCTAGAGTAGCCACGCCGACCGCCACCTTGTACTTCTTAGTAACCACTAATGTTAAATCGCCCCCCTTATCCTGATGGTAGCGGAGCAGGTCTTCAACGTTTAGAGGTGCCAGTATATCTCCATACCATATTATGGCTGTGCCTGTGAATAATCCTTCCCTGTATGCTTTAAGTATTGAACCGCCTGTGTTGGTATACCCGTCTGGCTCGTCGATAGAGTATTTGATTTCAACGTTGAAGCGTGATCCGTCTCCGAAGTAGTTTTGAATATACTTCCACCGATAGTTAACCAGGAAGATGAACTTTTTCACGCCGAATCTGCTAAGCCATCTGACAATGTATTCAAGAACAGGTTTCTCGTCAACACCTATTGGGATCATGGGTTTCGGAACAACCTCGGTGTAAGGATGGAAGCGCGTGCCCATCCCGCCTGCCAATACTACAGCAGTCACTCCCTGGGTCAAAGGTCTTCAGCCCATGGTTTGATATCGTTATTCAATTATATAAAATCTAAACATGCTTTACAGCTAGCTTATGAAACACTCTCCTGTAAACAGCGAGGAGGATGAGGCCTCTCGCATACACGTCGATGAACATAGCCAGCCAAGGACCGATCACGCCCAAGGGTTTTGAGAGAAGTATTGAAGGAACCACTCTGAACAGGTAGAGGGAGGCGGTGTTGACTAGGAAGGGTATTTTAGTGTTTCCAGCCCCTCTTATCGCTCCTCCAACAACCATTGAGAGACCGAGCCCGAGCTCGCTAAGCCCTGCGATAAGCAGGTACGTGGCCGCTAATCCTGCGATCTCCTCGTCAGGCGAGAAAGGGGTTACCAGAACCCTGCCGCCAGCCGCAATTACCAACCCCAGCAACCCCATGGTCAATGCTCCTAGCTTTATTGTTTCAAACCCTACTTTACGAGCCTCGTCAACCCTTCCTTCCCCGATCTTCTGCCCTACAAGCGTCGAAGCTGTTGTAGCGAACGCGAAGCCCGGCATATAGATGAGGCTTTCAATTCTCAGCCCTATGTTATGTGCTGCCATGACCCGGGGGCTGATTCGAGAGATAACACCTGCGTAAACATTGTTGCCCAGGGAGAAGACTAGTCTTTCAAGGAATGCCGGGGCTCCAAGGCAGATTATTTTTGTGAAAAAGCTGTTGTCATTGCGTAGAGCGGGTTTGAGACCTAGTTTGCCGAGGTAGTGGATCTGCAACGGGATCGTGAAAACACTGGATATTACCGTAGCGTACGCAGCACCGGCAATGCCTAGCCTAGGGAAGCCAAGGTAGCCGTATATGAGCAAGGGGTCGAGGATTATGTTAGCGGTTAAACCGAGCGTGTTCACAAGTAATGTTATCCTAGTCCTGGCTGTAGCTATTATCGCGGTGTCGAAACACATTGAGAAGTAGAAGACTGGGAGACCGGCTACTCGTATTAAAAGATATGTTAGTGCGTTATCATAGGCCGTGCCCGATAATCCTGACTGAACCGCTAGAAAGATTGGGGATGCTAGGTAGTACGCTATCGTCACTAGGAGGATGGTAAAACCCCCTTTTACGCAAGCCTCGCCGATTACTTCGCGAGCCTTCTCTTTCAGCTCAGCACCGATGGATTGGGATACAAGAATCATTAAAGGAGTTTGGAATAGTGCGAAAACCACGGTGTAAAGCCATATAATATAGCCTGCTACTCCAACTCCTGCGAGGGCTTCCATGCCGAGACCGGATACGAAGTAAGTGTCTGCTAGTGAGTAGAGACTGGAGACGGTTTCCACGAGGACCAAGGGTATCGTGGTTTTCAAAGCCCTAACTAGGTATGCCTCCGTAGCCGGATCCCTGGCTTTAATCTCCAGGTTTTCCTCTCCTCGCGCCAACAGCCGATCCCATTTAGCACAGTTATCGCTGGACTAGTTTAAAAGAAAAACTTATACGTAACTGGCAATATAGTATATAAGCGCTATTTAGAAATAACTATGAAGCATGATTAAACCTCGCAAGCCTTGCACTGTTTTTATGGCTTGCCTATGGGGGTGGTTTCATTGGGTTTTGGACTCAGCACACGCCTCATCGAAGCTAGGAAAGCCTTCATCGCTTCAGCCCTCCTCAGTTTGTCAGGAGTGATTATTGAGGGGCTTGCCCTCACTGTTTATTCGAGCGTTATTCTCTTAACAGACTTCTTCCACTGGACTCTCGACACTATTGTCGAGTTTATGATGCTTTTCTCAATCTACTATGCTAGCAGGGTTGGTAAAAAATTTCCATGGAGCATTTTGATAGTCGAGTTTTCCACAAGCCTTCTCGTAATGATTGTTCTCCTAGCCTTCTACGGATGGGTCATGCTGGACTATGTTAACAACCTGGTAGTGACTTACGAGGTATCAACAACAGACCCGTGGATCTCGCTCGTAACCATAGCCGGCGGCTTCATAACCTTTACAGCGTTCCTTATTCAGCGCAGGAATTTCAGGAGATATGGACTCGAGATTTTAAGGATTGACTATACTCATGCGTTAATGGACACGCTATCCTCGTTCTTTGCAACTGTTGGCGTGGTAGCAACCGCCTTGACCAGGAGTCACTCCCTGGAAATATTGTTCACAATAATCCTGCTGGTTTTCATAATTCACAGCGTGCTGGAATTGTTTAAGGATAGCTTTAAAGTATTGAGCGGTACCAACGTGGATCCAGAGTTAACGAGCAGGATCACGCTGACCTTGGAGAAGGAGTTGTACGGGGTTAGGTTGAAAACAGTGGAGGCAAGAAAGATCGGTTCATTCTACATTGTAAGCGTTGACGTATTCCTAGATCCGGAGATGCCAATATACAAAGCTCACGCTGTTAAAAGGAAAATAGTCAGGCTTGCCCGTAAGGAGTCGGAGCTCATCTACCATGTTGATGTGAGAATGTTCCCTGATCCCTTGCTGAGGAAAAGCGGGGGGAGGAAAGCGCCTAAGTAATTCCTCCCAGCCCCGTGGGTCCCAGGATCCCGCTTATCAGCCCGTTGATAATTATAGATCCAGCGTACATGGCTGCGCCCGTTATGATCAGTATGACGCATAGGTAGTAGTATATCGCGTATCTTGACCCCGGGTTAACCGAGTAAACAGCTAAGGTATCCGCGATCGTTATCATAAGCATGATCAGGTTTGTAACCAGGGATACATCCTGAGGGGAGACGTTGAAGAAGCCTATAATCCCAGCATACTCGCCCGGGATGCTTTCCGCGAAGCTTGCTATAACGCTGGTGAAAATGTTTATGAAGCTTCCGACAAACATAAGCAGGATTATCACGATCAAATGCATGAGGTAAAGAGTTATCTCGAAAGTCTTGAAAACCTGGACGTAGCTCGCCCTGAGCCTGAACAGTTCGTTGACATGGTCGGAGAGAAGAGCTCCCGCCTCCCCTAGGTCTCCGCCGGTTTCAACAGTATCTATGAAGATGTGAGTACCTCTTGATACCATCTCGCTCGAAGACTCATCCGCGAACAAGCTCCAGGCAATCCTTGGGTCAACCCTGTTTAGAAGCCTTGCGTAAACTCTTTTAAGGAGATTTCTAAGCTTTCCTAATTCAGCTATAAGGAGCGGTTTAAGAGATTCGATCATGTTTGGGAGAACAGCAAGGTGTTCTCCAAAGCTTCTTATGAATGCAGGGAAAAACATGTCGTACTCGGTTATTCTTCCCTCATGAACCTTCACGAGGATGGCGGCAGGGAGCAGGGACACACCGGTCAGCATAAGGCTGAGGGC